>JALFNZ010000137.1 GCA_022774085.1 Bacteroidales bacterium | reverse complement strand
AGGACTGACAACACGGATCTGAGATTTGTGCTTTGTCCATTTCTCAGACAAAGGTCCCTCAGGAATCTTAGAAATAAGTTTTTCGGCCATTTTATAGAGTAAATTGAAATTTCGGCACAATTTTACGGATTTTTAGGCAAACGAACAAACTTTAGAAGCTATCAGAATGTAAAACTTCTAAAACAATGTATTTTCGCCCTCCGGCTGAGGCATGATGCCAAGGTGAGAATAAGCAAGTGAAGTCACTTCCCTGCCCCTCGGAGTCCTTACAATGAATCCCTCCTTAATAAGGAAAGGCTCATATACTTCCTCCAAAGTTCCCTGGTCTTCTCCGACCGCAGTGGCAATGGTATTGGCTCCGACAGGTCCTCCCTTGAATTTGGTGATAATGGTTCTCAATATCTTATTGTCGATGGCATCCAGTCCCCTCTTGTCTATATTGAGAGCATCCAGCGCAAATCTTGCTATTTTAAGGTCAATTCTTCCATTTCCCATGACCTGAGCAAAGTCTCTGACTCTTCGGAGAAGCGAATTAGCTATACGGGGTGTTCCGCGGCTCCTTAGAGCTATCTCCAGAGCCGCATCGTCGTCGATACCTATCTTCAGGATCGATGCACTCCTTTTCACTATATGTACAAGGGTTTCCGTATCATAGTATTCCATAGCGCATGTGATTCCGAAACGGGCCCTCAGAGGGGCGGTAAGAAGACCGCTTCTGGTAGTAGCTCCTACGAGGGTGAAAGGATTGAGTGAGATACGTACGGAACGGGCTCCGGGGCCTTTGTCTATCATTATATCTATGACAAAATCCTCCATTGCAGAATAAAGATACTCTTCCACTACTGGAGAAAGCCTGTGAATCTCATCGATGAAGAGTACGTCCCCCTCATCCAACGAGGTAAGAAGACCAGCCAGATCACCCGGTTTGTCCAAGACTGGACCGGAAGTCACTTTCATTTTTACACCCAATTCATTGGCGATAATATGTGCCAGGGTGGTTTTTCCCAGTCCTGGAGGACCATGGAACAGAACATGGTCGAGAGACTCCCCTCTCATTTTTGCCGCCGCAACGAATATCTTCAGGTTGGCAATTATCTTGTCCTGACCAGAGAAATCCTGAAGTTCCTGCGGTCTTATTATTCCATCCAATTCCTTATCTTTGCCCTCGCTGACTTTGCGGGGATCGAAATCACTGCTGTTCATCATCAAAAAAATAATATACAAATATAGATATATTTTTAAAGATTTAATATGATAATAAATGTGTGAATATGTTGATATCGAAAACATGCATTTGATTATCAATGTTTTATAATTTTAAAATCTGTTAATAAACCTGAGATGAACTCATTTGGAAAATGTTGATGAATAATTTTGATTTGAATTTCCATAGCCGTAATATATGGATTTATCAAATCTGCCAATTTAGTTTTTAATTACTTTCAACAGGGTTATGAACGGGTTATCAACAGAAAAATTTGAAAAATGTTAATAAGTACAACATCCGTTAACAAACTGTCTGAACATATAGTCCGGGAGAGGGAAATCTTCTGTGGTGGACTCTTCCTTTCAGCAAGATGGTTTGTTTTGTCACAGCTTGACTATCAAGGAATTCAACTGATTGTCCTTCCGGACAGGGATGCCGCGGAATATTGTGCGGCAGACCTTTACAACCTTATTAAGGGTGACACCGTGTTCTTCCTTCCAGATTCCGGCAAGAATCTGGAAAGAAGCAATTACAAATCATCCCTCGGAGTACAGAGGACATCCGCGATAGGCAGGATACTGGAATGTGCTTCAACGGGGGAAAATATGGTGGTTGTAACATATCCCGATGCCCTTGAGGAAGGGATTCCGGATCCGGATTCTATCAGGAAGACACTGATGAAACTCTCTGTTTCCGATGAAGTGAGCCATGAAGATATTGCGACCTCCCTCTGTGAAAATGGATTTGAAAGAGTTGATTTTGTTGCCGAACCGGGGCAGTTTTCAGTCAGGGGAGCAATCATTGACATTTTCTCATATTCTTGGAATGATCCTTTCAGAATATCTTTCTTCGGTGATGAAATAGAATCAATAAATATTTTTGACTGCAATACCCAGTTGTCGAAGGAAAAGGTAGAGAGTGCCGAAATATTTCCTGACATTGTTGCTTCAGATACCGAAACGACCATATCCATAACCGATATATTCCCTGAAAATACCCTTTGCTGGCTCGATTCATCCGATATGTACAAGCAGAGAGGATTCTTTGGGGAACTGAGCAAATTCGTCAGGATATTTACTGACGTACCTCTTTCCAGGACGGATGTTGAGCTGGTGAAGTTCAATATTGTCCCCCAGCCAGTGTTCAACAAGAATTTCGAGCTGCTTACCGAGGATATCAGGAAGAGGCTGGAAGGAGGTTACAGAGTAAGGATATATGGAGAGAAGAAATCTCAGCTAGAAAGGCTCAGATCCATACTTTCCCAGAATGGAGGCATTATGCCTGAGTTCGTACCGGAATTCAATATCCATAACGGTTTCATAGACAATGATAACAAAGTCTGCTGTTATAGCGACCATGAAATATTTGACAGGTTTCACAGGGTCACTATAAGGAGGAGCGTGGAAAAGAGTGAACAGCTGACCATCAATGACCTGACATCATTCTCCATAGGTGATTATGTCGTACATATAGATTATGGAGTAGGTGTGTTCGGAGGTCTTGTAAGGATGAAGGATGATAAGGGAAGAATGCACGAGGTCGTGAAACTTGTATATAAGGACAATGACACAGTATTTATTTCCGTCCATTCCCTTCATAAGATATCCCGTTATAAATCAAAGGATTCCGAGCCTCCTAAAATTTATAAGCTCGGTTCGAAGGCATGGCAGAACCTCAAATCAAGCACTAAGTCCAAAGTAAAGGATATTGCCAAGGAGCTTATCCAACTGTATGCAAAAAGGAAGAGTGTTTCCGGATTTGCCTTTTCGGCAGATACATATATGCAGCAGGAACTTGAGTCTTCGTTCATGTATGAGGATACACCGGACCAGGAAAAGGCCGTACAGGCCGTGAAAAGGGATATGGAGGACAATTGTCCGATGGACAGGCTGGTTTGCGGCGACGTCGGATTCGGCAAAACCGAGGTGGCGATAAGGGCGGCATTCAAGGCTGTTGCAGACAGCAAGCAGGTAGCTGTCCTTGTGCCTACGACCATCCTGGCTCTTCAGCACTACAATACATTCAAGTCCCGTCTGAAGGATTTTCCATGCAATGTGGATTTCGTGAGCCGTCTGCGCACTGCCAAAGAGATATCCGAAATACAAAAAAGGCTCAAGAGCGGTGCGCTGGACATTGTGATAGGTACTCATAAACTGATAGGTAAAGGATTTGAATTCAAGGACTTGGGACTCCTCATCATCGATGAGGACCAGAAATTCGGAGTCGGTGCCAAAGAGAAAATCAGGCAGATGAAGGCTTCAGTCGATACCCTCACCCTGACCGCCACTCCAATCCCGAGGACATTGCAGTTTTCTCTTTTGGGAGCAAGGGATTTGTCCATCATCAGCACTCCCCCTCCCAACCGTATTCCTGTCCAGACCGAGATAATGCTGTTCGACAAGGATGAAATCAAGAAGATAATCGATTATGAATTGAACAGGGGCGGACAGATATTCTTCGTACATAACAGGGTCGAGGAACTACAATCCATATATGACATCCTCCAGAGACTAGTGCCAGATATGAGAATATGCATGGCTCATGGACAGATGGAGCCTAAAATGTTGGAAAACAAGATATTGGACTTCATGGCCGGGGATTATGACATGCTCCTTTGCACGACAATCATTGAAAATGGTCTTGATATTCCGAATGCCAATACCATAATTATAAATCAGGCACAGAATATTGGATTGAGCGACCTCCACCAGCTCAGGGGAAGGGTCGGTCGTTCGAACAAGAGATCGTTCTGCTATCTGATAGTTCCTCCCCTTGTATCAATCAGTGAGGATGCAAGACGCAGGCTCAAGGCTATTGAATCCTTCTCAGACCTTGGAAGCGGATTCAATATTGCCATGCAGGATTTGGATATAAGGGGTGCAGGAAACCTTCTTGGAGCCGAACAGAGCGGATTCATTACTGACATGGGATTTGAAACATATCAAAAAATCCTCGCTGAGGCAATGGAAGAGCTTGGTGTTGAGACCGGTATCACATCTAGAAGGGAAGATGAAACATTCGTGTCCGACTGCACCATTGACACTGATCAGCTGGCTTTGATCCCTGATTCATATATAGATATGACTGCTGAAAAGATCAGAATCTACAAGGAACTTGACTCCCTGTCTTCCGACAAAGAGATGGAATCCATGAAACATCGCCTTACCGACCGTTTCGGAACCATGCCTGAAGAGGTATTGAGGCTGTTTGACATTGTAAAGGTTAGAAGGCTTGGACAACAGCTCGGATTTGAAAAGATAATTATCAAGAACGGAGTGATGATAGCATTTTTCATCTCCAATCCCCTATCCCAATATTACAGGAGCAGCAGATTTTCAAAAATCCTTGAAAATGTCAGCCTGTATCCTACACTATTTGAATTGAAGCAGAATGACAACAAACTCAGAGTATTTTCAAAAAATATTGACAGCATAAGCAAGGTATATTCAATTTTGAAAAAACTGCAATAATTACTACTTTTGTGAGCTTCAAAAAGACGGAACGTGGCAAATCTGGTAATAGATATCGGAAATACAGCCCTGAAAGCAGCATGGGCAGATGGAATGACCATTGGAAAGACCTTCAGATACCAAGGTGAAAGACTTATGGATTTCATTCTGTCAATAACAAGCAGGAACAAGCCTGAAATAATGGTTTTGAGCAGCGTAAGGCATTTTTCGCAGCAGAACATCGAAATCCTTTCAGGAGAATGTGAAAAACTTCTGGTTGTGGATGGTACTATGCTCAGGAAATACTTCCTTCCTGAATATCTGACTTCTGACAGAGCTGCCTCCATCATTGCGGCGAGATATCTGTTCAAAGGCAGAGGTTGTACCATTTTCGACTTTGGAAGTACTCTTACTGTGGATTTTCTTGATTCTGAAGGACACTTTGAGGGTGGTATGATTTCCCCGGGATGCAGGACAAGATTCAAGGCTCTGAACAGGTACTCGAAGGGTCTTCCTCTTGTTGTTGCACCGGATGAAATCGAGGAGAAGGGAAATTCTTTACAACATTCTGTAGCATCGGGTGTTGTAACAGGCATAATGTTTGAAATTGACGGCTACATTTGCCGATATCCCGACAATATCACTGTTTTTACAGGCGGTGATGCGATTTATTTTGCAAAACGGATGAAAAACTCCATCTTTGTAGTTTGTAATTTGGTACTTATGGGATTGGCTTTGATAGCCGTTGAATCCGACGACCACGAAAATGACTGCTCAGCAGACGTGAAAGTCACAAAATAGAAAAAATGAAAGAAAAAGTAGCGGGAATATTTGTATTACTGTTTTTGATGACCGTCAGTGTATCCTTGTATGCTCAGGATGGCACTTATGGAGCATATTCTCCATATTCCATTTTCGGAATAGGTGACATCTCAAAGGAAGGCACAGCTTTTAACAAAAGCATGGGTGGCACCGGTATTGCAATGAGAAACAGGCGTTTCATCAATTATCTTAATCCTGCAGCCGTTACAGCGAGGGACACTCTTTCATTCATGGCAGATTTCGGACTTGTCGAGAAGAACACCGTTTTCAGACAGGGCGACATAAAATCAGCGAACAATGCTTTCAATGTTTATGATTTCGTACTGACTTTCCCTATATGGAGATCTTCCGCATTCATGGTGGGAATAACTCCTTACAGTGATGTAGGTTATGATTTTTCATCGATAGAGACAAATCCTGGAATTATCGGAAATACTGGAAACGTCACATATGATTCCTATGGAAGGGGAAGTGTGTATCAGGCTTTTGCAGGAGCAGGAGCGACTTTCTGGAAGAGATTGTCGGTAGGTGCCGAGATAATTTATTATTTCGGTAACATAGACAAGATTACCAACCTTGATTTCTCCAACAGTTCATATAGGTCGATGAACAGTGGCAATGATTTGACTGTCAGGGGAGTTACGGGAAAGTTCGGACTTCAGTACGAACAAAAGCTCGGAGGAAATGTTTCCATGATAGTCGGTGCCACCTACAAGATGAAAACCAATGTAAAGGGTTATTCGACTTCATACAGGTATGCAAATCAGTCAAGTGTCACTGATACATTGAACTATAGGGTGGATACCCTCGGCAAGACCAACCTTAAGTTTGCAGATGAAATAGGAGTAGGAATCTCAATAAAGGGAGGGGAGCAGTGGTGCGTTGAGTTCGACTATCTCAGGTCTGACTGGAGAGGTACAGGAATGGATACTACTCCGGGATTTGCCTCGGTGAGCAGCTCAGGAGGTACATTCACAAGCACCGTATCTCAGTCATTCAGAGCTGGTTTCGAATTGGTTCCCAACAGAAATGACATCAGATATTATTTCAAGAGATGCTCATACCGGGCCGGCTTGTATTATGACCAGTCTTACTATAAACTTGATGGAAATAATGTGAACGCCATGGGTATTACCTTGGGAATCACCCTGCCTGTTTTCAGGTATTACAACGGAATTACACTTGGAGTTGATTTCGGACAGAAGTCAAGTACAAGGAATAATATGATAAGAGAACGGTATGTCTTGTTTAATATAGGCTTCAATATACATGATATATGGTTCCAGAAACCGAAATATAATTAAAAGAATCCATATTATACTATGAAAAAAGTTGTTTTGTCCCTCATCGCTGTTTCCATGGTACTCATGGGCAGTTTGAATCTTTCCGCACAGGGAAAGTATGGTCCAGACAGTACAGAGTGTATCAAGTACCTTTCTTATTACACAGAGTACTACAAACAGAAAAATTATGATTCAGCAATTCCTAACTGGAGGCAGGCATACAAATATTGCCCTCCTACAGCAAGGTATTCACTGCTTTCAGACGGTACCACTCTTATGCGTTACCTTATCAACAAGAATGCAAAGAATGCTGAATATAAAGCAAAACTCGTTGATTCATTGATGGTTATTTATGACCAGAGGGTTGAGTTCTGGCCTAAATATGCTACAAGTTCACTGAACAACAAAGCTTTGGATATGTACAACTTCATGAAAGACCAGCCTGAAGTTCTCTATGAAGGTCTTTCAAAGATCATTGCTACTACCAAGGAGAACACCAAGGCTAATATTTTCCTTTTCAATATGGATACAGCTTGCTCTTTGTATAAAGAAGAAAAGCTTGATCCTGAGAAGGTTATTGATACATACGAGTCTTCAATCGAACTTCTTTCTTCAATGAAGCCAAAGAACGAGACTGAGCAGAAGATGATTGCAAAGACAATCGAGGATATCGAGAGCCTTTTCATCCAGAGCAAGGTTGCAAGCTGCGAAAACCTCATTGCACTTTTCACTCCTCGTGTTGCTGCAGATCCTGACAACCTTGATATTGCAAAGAACATCGTGAGAATGATGAGCATTACAGAAGGATGTACTGACAATGACCTTTACCTGAATGCAGTCAACAAAATGTATATTGCAGAGCCTTCACATACTTCAGCTTACTTCCTTTACAGACTTTACTCTGCAAGAGGCGAAATGGACAATGCAATCAAGTATATGCAGGAAGCTATTGATT
Organism: Bacteroidales bacterium; assembly: GCA_022774085.1. GTDB lineage: Bacteria > Bacteroidota > Bacteroidia > Bacteroidales > UBA932 > Cryptobacteroides. The sequence continues at coordinate 27,541 of JALFNZ010000137.1, read as the reverse complement.
ATGAGGAGTCTGACGCAAATACAGATGCCGACTACTATTATCAACTCGGTGCATTCTGCTTCAAGAATGGCAATCCTTCAAAAGCATTTGATTGCGCTCTAAAGGCAGTTGAGCTCAATACAGACGGTTCTCTTCAAGGCAAGGCTTATATGCTTGCAGGTACTATCTGGGGTTCACAGTCATGCCCTGGTGATGAGATTACAAAGAGGGCTCCATACTGGGTTGCAGTTGACTATATGACAAAGGCTAAGAATGCTGACGAAACACTTGCTGAGGATTGCGACAATTATATCAGACAGTATAGGTCATACTTCCCTCAGACAGCAGAGGCATTCATGTATGACATTACTGACGGCCAGTCATATACAGTATCTTGTGCAGGTATGAGGGCTACCACTACAGTAAGAACTCAGAAATAATCTTTTGGGAAATATTTCAAATATGATAAGGATGATTGCAACCGCATCTGCGGTTGCTTTCGTCGTTTATTCTTGCAAGGGAAAACTTGCCGAGGCTGAAAGAATCAATCTTGAAGAAACTCCATACCAGACCGTTGACAGCATGTTCGTAGTGCACACTGAGAACGGACATATGAAAATGAGAATGGAAGCTCCGCTTCTGGAGAGGTACAAGAATGATACTCTTGAGTATGAGTTATTTCCTGAAGGCTTTGCGGTATATGGATATACTGAAGATGAAATGCTTGAAACTGAGATAGTTTCAGATAATGCACGTCACAGGCAGTACACTGATGGAAGGGAAACCTGGGAGGCTTTCGGCAATGTGGTGGTCAGGAATCTCATCAAACAGGAGGTCATGGAGACGGACACACTTTACTGGGACCAGAAGAATGAGAGGATATATACTCACTGCTATGTCAGAATGTATTCTCCGGATGGATTTATGCAGGGGTACGGAATGGAAGCAGATGAAAGGGCAAGGGAGAGAATTCTGTACAATCAGTTCAACAGTTACGGTATAATAGTGAAGGATACTACTCAGGTTATGATAGATTCTGTTAATTTTATAGGGCCTTTGCTAAAAAAATAGCTGAGTATTGTCAGAAATTTACTATATTCGCCCCCCAATTGCATATTTGACAATACAATAGATAATAATCTAAAAATAAATAAAAAAATGGCAGTTCTTGAAACAATCCGTGTAAAACTCGGAATTCTGATTACAGTGCTTATCGCTGTGGCACTGTTGTCTTTCATCATCGATCCGAACACGCTTCAGTCTGTATCTTCATCAATGTCATCCAAGTATGATGTTGGAAACATTGATGGTAAAGCCATATCTTATAATGACTTCCAGGCTGACGTCGAGAAATTCACAACAATCAACGAAATTATTTCCGGTTCTTCAGTAAGCAGCGAGCAACAGCACCAGGCTGTAAGAAATGCAGCATGGCAGTCTTTGGTTGACAAATATCTCTTTGTCAAGAATGCACAGGCAGCTGGTATCAATGTAGGTGAGCAGGAGATTGTAGGAATCCTCTCCGGTGATGTTGATTCACCTGTTTTCACACAGAACCCTATGTTCTATGACGAGAACGGAAACTATTCAAAAGCCAGATTGCTTGATTTCGTCAACTATGTGAATTCTGACCAGACAGGAAAACTCAAAATCTATTGGGACTATATTCAGAACACTGCTATCACTCAGCAGTACTATGGAAAGTATATGGCTCTCTTTACTAATAGCAACATCGTCAATCCACTGATGATGACCGAGAAAATAGCTGAGAACAACAATACTTTCGATCTTGAGTTCGTAATGGTTCCTTTCGGCTACGCAAAGGACAGCACCATCGTTGTCTCTGACAAGGAAATCAAGGATTATTACAATTCACACAAGAAATTCTACAAACAGAAAGCCAGCAGGGATATCGAGTATGTTGTATTCGAGGTTGTACCTTCTGCTGAGGATATTGCAGCTGCAAACCAGTCACTCATCGATGTATATGATGAATTCGCTGCTGCTGACAATATGAAGAGTTTCCTTATGGCAAACTCTGACAGACAGTATGATGACCGTTGGTACAAAGCCGGTGAACTCAGGTCTGTGGCACAGGAAGTGAATGACTTCGCATTCAGCGGTTCAAAAGGAACATCTGAAGTTATTGCAAAGGATGATGTTTTCTATGCCGTAAGGGTTATGGAGACTGCAATGGTTCCGGATTCTGTTTTCGTAAGACATATACTTCTCCAGGGAACGGAAGTATCAAAGGCTGACAGCCTTCTCAATGTTCTCAAATCTAACAAAGCATCTTTCTCTGCACTTGCAGCAGAGTATTCAGCTGATACAAATGAGACAGCAGAGGAAAAAGGTGATATTGGCTGGATGACTCAGAACTATATGATTCCTGGTTTCGAGTCAGTCCTCACTGCCAAGGCAAACGAGCCTTTCGTACTCAACACTCAGTATGGAAGACATATTGTCGAGGTTACAAAGAGAACAAAACCAATTGAGAAAAAGAAAGTTGCTGTTCTTGAAAAAGGTGCAGTAGCATCTCGTGAGACTATCAACGGATACTATTCACAGGCAAACTCCCTTGCTATCAAGTCTGCAGGTAAATATGACAACTTCAAGAAAGCATGCGAAGAGGATGGCTTGTATGCCCACACTCTTAACAAAATGCTTGAAGGAACAGACAGAATCGGTTCTGTTGACAATGCAAAAGAAGTTTCAAGATGGGCTTTTGATGCTAAGGTAGGTAAGGTTTCAAATATCATTACAATCAACAATAACTACTTTGTAGTAGCTGCCCTAACAGGCATCCACAAAGAGGGTTATGCTGATGTAAGCGAGGTTTCATCAATGATCAGCAATACTCTTTATGCTGAAAAGGCTGGTGCCAAAAAGGCTGAAGAGGTTTCAGCAAAGATAAGCGGTCTTACTGACATGCAGTCAATTGCTGAGGCTCTCGGTACAACAGTCAGCACAAAAGAGGGTGTGGCATTCTCATCAATGACTTCTCAGGGTCTCGATCCTAAGTTCATCGGTGCTGCTTCAGTTGCTGCTGACGGACAGATCTGCGGTCCTGTTGTAGGTAATATCGGTGTATATGTTTACAAGGTTACTGGACGTGATACCGGAGCTTTCTTTACAGAGGATGACGCTAAGGCACGTGAGGCTCAGATGGCTCAGTACACAACTCAGATGATTGTTCCTGTAATGATGGACAATGCTGAAGTAGTTGACAACCGTGCACGCTTCTTCTAAAAAAATCAGTATATACAAAACAAAGATGGTGGCTGGAAAACCCGGCCACCATCTTTGTTTTATAATCGATAAGTTTTAATCGGTATAAGGCTCTCCATCGAAATCCACCTTATCCAGATAACCATGCTTGAACAGGCAGTGTTTGTAAATCCATTCTTTTCTATGCTCTTCAAGTGAGTTCCAAAGTGCAGTACAATGAGGATAATCTGCAACTCCTTTGATCTCGGGATTCTTGCTAAGAATCTTGTTTGCGATTCTTTCTTTCTCAGTGACTTTCAGTCCTGACCACCATTTATCCAAATCCATGATTATAGTTTTTTAAAGGTTATTTACACGTTAAACAGGAAGTGCATTATATCTCCGTCCTGGACAACATAATCTTTTCCTTCGATTCCGAGCTTTCCTGCGGCCCTGCAGGCTGATTCAGACTTTAGCTCGATGAAGTCCTCATATTTAATGACTTCGGCCCTTATAAAGCCTTTTTCGAAGTCTGTATGGATGACTCCGGCTGCCTTAGGTGCCTTGTCTCCTTTGTTTATGGTCCATGCCCTGCACTCATCTGAACCGGCAGTGAAGAATGTCCTGAGATTAAGGAGTGAATAGGCGCTTTGAATTAGCCTTACAACTCCTGACTCTTCCAGTCCCATTTCTTCAAGGAACATCTGTCTTTCTTCATAGCTTTCGAGCTCGGCAATGTCAGACTCGATTTTGGCTGCAATCACAAGGATTTCCGCATCTTCATCCTTCACGGCTTCACGGACCTTTTCAACATATTCATTACCGGATTTTGCCGAATTTTCGTCCACATTGCAGACATACATCACAGGCTTGTCCGTAAGAAGGAAGAGCTCTCTGGCAAGCTGTCTGTCTTCGGGATTGTCAAATTTGACAGTGCGGCAGGATTTGCCCTGCTCAAGGGCATCCTTGTATTTTAGAAGAATCTCATAAAGTTTCTTCGCATTCTTGTCTCCTCCTGTCTGAGCCTGTTTCTGTACTTTGGCTATCCTGTTTTCCACTGTCTCAAGATCTTTCAGCTGGAGTTCCATGTCAATGACTTCTTTGTCACGTACAGGATCCACGCTGCCATCTACATGGACAATGTTCGGGTCATCGAAGCATCTGAGCACATGCAATATCGCATCTGTTTCTCTGATATTTGCAAGAAATTGATTTCCAAGACCTTCTCCCTTGCTTGCTCCCTTGACAAGGCCTGCGATGTCAACGATTTCTACAGTGGCAGGTACAACCCTTTTAGGGTTGCAGAGACTTTCAAGAACCTCAAGTCTTTTATCCGGAACTATTGTGGAACCGATATTGGGTTCAATTGTGCAGAAGGGGAAATTGGCACTCTGTGCCTTTCCGGAACTCACACAGTTGAACAAAGTTGATTTACCTACATTCGGGAGTCCCACTATACCGCATTTAAGTGACATAATTATTGTGTTTTTATATATTCGTTTTTACCGAATGCAAATTTAAGCCAACTTTTTCTTTTTCTATGTGTTATTTCTGTTTTTATAAGAAAGTTTTTATGTTTTTTACATTCATTGATAATTGGAATATCCAACTTTGGCTTATGAAAATGCAGTAATGTGACATGCTTGGACTGATGATATTATTAAGTTTCCTTTCAGGGACCTTCACCGGCTGTGAGACAGATGACAGCCTGCTGGTGATGTTCTGGAATATGGAGAATTTTTTTGATTACCGTGATGGGGGAGAGGGACCTTCCGACAAGGACTTCTCTTCATTCGGAAAAAGGAGGTGGACGAAAAGAAGATTCAATGCCAAATGCGACCTTGCATCAAAAGCTGTGATGTGGGTGGCTGATCATTACGGGAAAATGCCCGATATTATCGGACTTTGTGAGGTGGAGAATACAAATGTGCTCTATAAATGGCTGGATAATACCTTATTGGGTAAAAATGACTATGGTATTGTCCATTATGATTCGGGGGATAGGAGGGGGATAGACGTTGCATTGCTTTACGATAAATCACGATTCGGATATGTTCATTCTTCAGTGAAGGTTCCTTATCATGATGGAGAAAAAATGAAAACAAGGGATATTCTTGAAGTATGTCTTGACATGGATGGAAGCAATATACATTTCATAGTCAACCATCATCCTTCAAAATTCGGAGGAGCAATACAATCAGGACCTAAAAGACAGTCTGTTATGAAGACTCTTGCCTTGATGTGTGACTCAATCAGATGTATTGACCGGAGTGCCTGTATTGTTGCGATGGGTGACTTCAATGACAATCCAGACGGGGAACAGTTCGATATGCTTGAAGGAATACTTGTAAATAAATCACTCGGACTTTATGAAAGGGGAGAGGGAACCATCAGATTCCAGGGAAAGTGGGACCTTATAGATATGTTCTTAGTAAGTCCATCTGTTTCAATATTTTCAAAAATGGAAATAGTAAAAATCCCTTTCCTAATGGTCAGAGATAATACTTATGCCGGATACAAACCTTACAGGACTTATTCAGGTCCGAGATATATCGGAGGGGTCAGCGACCATTGTCCTATTGTGTTAATAATGAAAAAGAAACAATAGTGTATTGTTATTATCATCAGATATTTATAAATTTGAAAGATTTTTTTGGAGGAAATTCCAAAATATGAAAAAGCTAATCATTATAAATCAATTAATATCACTATGAAACAGAAAATCGCTGAAAAATTCCGTACTCTTTATCAGTCGGAGGGAGATTTCTTTGCATCTGCCGGTCGTATCAATCTCATCGGAGAGCATACCGATTACAATGGAGGATTCGTATTTCCGGGAGCAATTGACAAAGGAATAATTGCTGAAATCAAACTCAACGGCACTGACAAGGTACATGCTTTCGCTCTTGATCTTGATGAGTATTGCGAATTCGGCCTTAATGAGGAAGATGCTCCTTCACAGAGCTGGGCAAGATATATTTTCGGTGTCTGCCGTGAGACTATCAAGAGGGGAGGGAAGATTTCCGGATTCAACACTGTATTTGCCGGTGATGTTCCTCTTGGTGCAGGAATGTCGTCTTCAGCTGCTCTTGAGAGTACATTCGCTTTTGCTCTGAATTATCTTTTCGATCTTGGAATCGACAAATTTGAGCTTGCAAGAATAGGTCAGAGCACCGAGCACAACTATTGCGGAGTCAATTGCGGTATCATGGACCAGTTTGCTTCCGTTTTCGGAAAGAAAGGCAATCTGATGCGTCTGGATTGCCGTTCAATGGAGTTTGCTTATTTCCCGTTCAATCCTGAAGAGCATGGTTACAAGCTTGTCCTTCTGAATTCATGTGTGAAACATGAACTTGTAGGCTCTCCTTACAATGATCGTCGTGCTTCCTGTGAGAGGGTGGCCAAGGTGTTGGGACAGGAATTCCTCCGCGGAGCTAGTATGGATCAACTTGAGGCTATAAAAGACCAGATTTCCGATGAAGACTACCTCAGGGCACGTTATGTCATCGGTGAGGAAAGAAGGGTTCTTGATGTCTGTGATGCTCTTGAGAAAGGTGATTATGAGACCGTAGGTGCCCGTATGTATGAGACTCATTGGGGTATGTCCAAGGATTATGAAGTGTCTTGCGAAGAGCTTGATTTCCTTGCTGAAATTGCCAAGGATTGCGGCGTGACAGGATCACGTATCATGGGTGGCGGCTTCGGAGGATGTACCATCAACCTCGTCAAGAAAGAGCTTTACGATGCATTCATCACCAAGGCAAAGGCTGCATTTGCTGAGAAATATGGACATGAGCCAATCGTAATCCCAGTTGTCATCAGCGACGGTGCCAGGAAACTTGACTAGAATAAAATACAATATGTAACTGAAGACTGACTAATTTTCTTTAGTCAGTCTTTTTTGCTCAGATTTTGTCCTATTTTAACAATAGGACAAAATTTTGGAATAATTTGATAAATAAAATACTTTTATCGTATATAAATTTGTCTGCGAAAACAGATATTTGATACTAACACATACACTAAATCTTAAAAAATGAAGAAAATCTTTACAATCCTTGCTGCTGCCACACTTGCAGCAGCTTCGCTCAATGCGCAGGAGCTTACAAACTTTGCGTTCGGACGCAAACCAATCATTTCACCTGAAGTGAAGAATGACAGTGTCACTTTCCGTTTGAAAGCAGACTACGCCACTCAGGTGAGCCTCTATGGTTCATGGATGCCTGGCTATTTCGACAAAATTGACCTCAAAAGAGGAGAGAACAATGTTTGGTCAGTGAAAATTGCAGCGCCAGATCCAGAAATCTACACTTACAATTTCATCGTTGACGGAACAGCTGTAAGCGACCCTAACAACGTTCTCATGCAGCGTGACGGAACCCGTTACCTGAGCATGCTCCTTATCGACGGAGAGCGTTCAGAGAACTACAAGGAGGCCAATCAGAGAGGTACTGTCACTCACATGTGGTATGACAGCAACATTCTCGGACTCAACCGCAGACTCACCGTCTATACTCCATACGGATATGAGACAAACAAGAAAGCTAAATATCCTGTACTTTACCTGCTTCACGGAGCTGGCGGAGATGAGGAAGCATGGACTTCCATGGGACGTGCTGCACAGATTCTTGACAATCTCATCGAGAAAGGTCTTGCAAAACCTATGATCGTCGTCATGCCTAACGGCAACCCTGGCCAGCAGGCTGCATGCACTCTCAACCTCCCTGCAAAGGATATCAACTGGCGTGATCCTGCCTTTGCAAACGTATATGTAAAGAGCCTTTGCGAGGAGATTGTTCCTTTCATCGAGAAGAACTTCAGAGTCAATGCAAAACCTGAGTCACGTGCTATCGCAGGCCTTTCAATGGGTGGCGGACATACCATCTCTGCTTCTACACTCTATCCTGAACTCTTCGACTATATCTGCCCTCTTTCTGCAGCAGGCGGAATGACAGTAGATCAGGTGAAAGCCCTCAAGAAAGCAGGTGTGAAACTGTACTGGATCGGATGTGGCAAGGCAGACTTTCTCTTCGAAGGAAGCAATAAACTTGACGCAGTTCTTACAGAAGGTGGCCTTGAGCATACATACTTCGTAAATGAAGGCGGACACGTATGGTACAACTGGAGACAGTATCTGAACATCTTTGCTCAGCTTCTGTTCAAATAGCAATTGAATTGTACTTTTTATCAAATAGGGTGACTGTCGGTCTGCGACAGCCACCCTATTTATATGTCAGATTGAGCTTGGAGGTATTCCGAACTTGTTCTTGAATGATCTGGAGAATCCTGTAAGTGTGGAGAATCCTACACGATATGCGACTTCACTTACATTAAAATCACCTGTTTTCAGCATTTCCATTGCCCTGTTGAGTTTGTAGTCCGTAATGAATGTGATAGGTGAGACTCCATACATGGTCTTGATCTTAGTGAAAAGACTTGTACGGCTCATATTAAGCTCCCTGGCCATAATTGTGACATTGAATTCATCATCAGAAATATGCTCTTCCATTATTTCGTGCACTTTCTCGATGAATGCCTTGTCATGGCTGTTGAGTTGCAGGCTGTTTTCATCACTTTGTACATCAATATCTTTTGAAGATGTCTTTTCCATCAAGATGGCATTCATCCTTTTTCTGTTTTCAATGATATTCTCAACTGTTTTTTTCAATAAAACAGGATCAAAAGGCTTCTTTATATAGGCATCCGCTCCGCAGTCCAGTCCCTGCAACTGGCTCTCCATATCGGCTTTTGCAGTAAGCAGAAGCACTGGCAGATGACTCAGTTCCTCATTGGTCTTTATATCATGGCATAGTGACAGACCATCTTTAAAAGGCATCATTATGTCACTTATAACAAGGTCAGGGACAGACACTTTGAGACATTCCACCGCTTCATTTCCGTTTGATGCAAGGATTACATTGTAGTCTTCGATGAGCAGGTGCTTGATATAGTTCGCAAGTTCGATATTGTCTTCCGCTACCAGAATGCTGAAAGATTTGATGCCGCTTGTACCGTCGTTTGCAACGATTGCGTTGTCATTGTAATTATCCTCATCAAGGATTACCTCAGAGGCCGAATATGATGCTTTCCTTGCAGGAACGGTGATGGTGAAAATGGAACCTTTCGGAACATTCGGAGAGACCGTAATCAAGCCATGATGCATCTGGATGAGTTCCATGGCATAATTCAGTCCGATACCGTACCCTGAACTCCTTTTATCCTTTTCGGCTCCTGCCCTGTCATATCTGTTGAATATCCTTTTTATATTCTCTGGTGATATTCCTATTCCATTGTCGGATACCATTATAACAAGATTATCCTCGGATATGGCAGCTTTGATGGAGACTCTGCCACCTTCTTCCGTGTATTTTACAGCATTGCTGAGGATATTGAAGAACACCCTTTCAATGATTTCTCTGTCGCAATACGCCTTCAGATTGTCAGGGATATCCAGATTGACGGTCAATTCCCTTTGTTTGAAAATATATTCAAAGCTGAAAATCATGCCTTTAAGTAATGTTGCAACATCTGATTTCACAACTTTCAGACTATCTTTTTCGTGGGAATAGAATTCAAGTATCTCGTCCGTCAATTTCATCATCCTTTCTGTATTGTGCACTACCAGGGATAGAAGGTAATTATCCCTTGAATTCATTGAATTGTTCTGGGAGAGTTCCTTTACAGGGCCGTATATAAGAGAGAGCGGAGTTCTGTATTCATGTGAAATATTTGTAAAGAAATCGGTTTTTTCCTTTGCAAGAGATTCCACAAGAAGCTTGTCATGTTCAGCCTGTTCGATTCTTTTTCTGTTGGCCCTGTTGTTCCTGATGAAAACATAACAAAAGACAATGACTGCAAGTGTCATTATGATGTATGAAATGATAGCAGCCGTGCTAAGCCATATAGGAGGTTCAACCTTGAAACTGTATGTCAAAGTGTCCTTGTTCCATATTCCGCTTGAGTTCTGTACATTCAGTTTCAATGTGTATTTTCCTTTTCTCAAATCAGAGAAACTGACTCTTGTGGATGAACCTATATTTATCCAGTCGCTATTGTATCCCTCCAGCATGTATCTGTAAGTCAGTTTTGTACCGGGGTCGAAGTTCATTGAAGAATAATAGAATGAAATGGCATTCTTCCCATGTTCCAGCACAAGAGGATTTTCTATGTTCCTTACGGCTTTTCCATTCAGTATGATTCCGTCCAGAATGACAGGGTGGGTTTCTGAATTATAATCGATGTTATCCTTGAATAAGGAGAGGTGGAACATACTTCCGAAAATGACATAACCGTCATCCGTACATAAACAATTGTTGGTTATGTAATTGGAATACATGCCCTCCGGGTTTCCCACCAATGTAACCTCTTTGGTTGTCCTTTCTATCTTGTAAACCTCACAGCGTGAACTAACCCATATATTTCCGTGTCTGTCCCCAGTTATTGACCTTGTGGTATTATCCGGAAGTCCGTCATCCATTGTCAGATTTTCAATTGTTTTTGACTTTGGATCATATATGGTTATTCCGTAACCTTGAGAACCGATCCATAACAGTCCTTCTTTATCTTCATACAGACATTCCGGATTCTTTACTGAAACAGGCATTTTCTTTATGAATCCATCTTTGTCATAAAACCATACATTGTTATTCTCAAGAAAATAAGTCAGCCTATTTTCAGTTGTGCCGCAGAACCAGAATTTGGGATAACGTTCAGTATGTGTTATGGTTGCCGTGTTGTTGCTGTTTATATGCAGGATTCCGTTGTCCTGGAGCAGATATATTCCACCGTCATGACCTTTCCATAATGAGTTTGAATTCTCCACAGAGAATGACGAAAGCAATCTCATACGTTCTCCTTCAATCTTGTATTTGCACAAGGTATTCTTGTTTTTCATCAACCATACTTCGGACTTTCCGTCAAACAGTGACAATGTCATGAAATCACTTTTGCTGAACTCATCTATTTTCATCCTTGTGATTTCAGATGTATTCAAGTCCTTGATATATGCATTCTTATTTGTAAGGATCAGAAGCGATCCGTTTCCAATATAATAGAACATATTCAGGGATTCCAATTCATCTGAAGTAGGGATGGGGATGGATTTTTGATTCTGGGAGAAATATCTGTATTCGATACCCCGATGGTTCTTGCTCAGAAATACATTATTCTTGGTAAGCAGACATAATCCCGACTGGATGTTTTCAAGCCTGTCGGTATTCCAGAAAGGACTCAGACTTTCACCGTTTCCTCTGAAAGAAAAGAGTCCCTCTGAAGGTATTCCTATCACTATGTTTGAATCGTGGTCCCTTTCGATAAAAATAATACACTTTTTATCTGTAAGTCCACGCAATTCTTTCGATAGGGTAATCGAAGTCCCGTCAGGACTGAAATACTTCAATCCGTCATTACATCCTAGATACACATTGCCCTCATTGTCAGTACAGACACTCTTGATTTTTGAATCGTGGAGTTTGAGTACTTTTATCAAGTTGTATTCCTTGTCAAGGATGTTTACATAACTTCGGAATTTGTCATATATCCATATATTGCCATTTCCTGCTATTATCGCTTCTCCGAAAGAAGTATTGTCTTGGAATACCAGAGATATGGATTTGTTATTTTTATTGAATCGGTATAGCCCGTTTATGGACATTACGAGAAGATATTCATCATCCAAAACGGATATTGATGATACATGTCCGCACTTTACATCCACTTCAGGGACAACCATGGATTTCCTGACAAGGTTGATTCCTACAGTTGTTCCGATCCATAATCGTCCGTCAGTATCCTTGCAGAGTACAGAAATGAAGTCATTTGGAATGGACAGGGAGTCTGTATGGCAGTAATATTTGTATGTGCTTCCATTAAAACGGTTCAGACCCCTTCTTGTGCCTATCCATATATAACCGTCTTCATCTTCCACCATGTCATTTACTACCTGATTTGACAATGTGTATCTGTCAATGATGTTTATTGAAAGGCTGTTGCTGCTCATGGAGAGCAGAGTAAGGATGAATAATAGAATGCTCATCTTCATTTGTTCATTATGTATGCAAATATACCCTCAACTGAAGATTAAGTCAATATTTCAATGGTTGCTTGTTTGTTCTGTTGAACTATTGAACATTCGGAATAATCCATAATTCCTTATGCATCATTCTTTAACATCATATAAAATAAATTTGCGATATCATAACATCAATTAAATAACCAAACTAATGAAAAAGTTACTAACCGTTTGCCTAATGGCTATTCTTTACGTGACGTCGGCATTCGCGCAGCAGAATGTGACAGTGACAGTAAAGGATGACATGGGCCCTATTCCAGGGGCCAATGTTGTGATCAAGGGTACAACCGTCGGTCAGATGACAGATATTGACGGTATAACCCAATTCAGTTCACTCAAGGATACTGATATCCTCGTCATTTCTTTCATAGGTTACAGGACCATCGAGGTATCAGTAGGAACCAAGGCCAAAATCAATGTTACTTTGGAAGTGGATAGCGAGCAACTTGAAGAGACTGTTGTAGTCGGATACGGCACACAGAAAAAAGCTTCCCTTACAGCCGCTATTTCAAACATCAAGAGTGAAGACATCGTTTCAACAAAACAGAGTGACTTGGTAGCTTCCCTCCAAGGTAAGGTTCCGGGACTTCAGATTCGTCAGCAGGGAGGTCGTCCTGGTTCGTTCGACAGTGATCTCAGTCTCCGCGGATATGGCCAGCCTTTGGTCATCATCGATGGTGTTGCCCGTACTGAGCAGGCCAGGGAAGGATCAATGGGTTACTGGATGAATGAAAATGGAGCCGCAGCTCTTGCACAGCTCAACCCAGAGGATATCGAGAGCATCTCTGTTCTCAAGGATGCTTCTGCTGCCATCTATGGACTCGGTGCACAGAATGGTGTGATTCTCGTGACAACAAAGAAGGGACAGATTGGAAAACCTTCTTTCAACTATTCCAACAACTTCTCATTCGGAGTACCTACCGCATTCCCTGAATCTGTTGACATTGTCACATACATGAGGAAGGAGAATGAAATGCTGGTGAACTCGCGCATGGCTCCGAAATATACCGATGAGTTTATCCAGCACTACATCAATGGCGATCCGGGCTATGTTGACACTGACTGGTATGATGTCCTGATGAAGAAGTGTACTTTCAACATGACACATAATCTTTCAGTAAGAGGAGGTAATCAGCAGACCCAGTATTATCTGAGCGGCAACTACACTGAAGATAATTCAATATTCAAGACCAACAGCATGAGCAACCGAAGGTTGAATTTCGTGGGTAACGTTACATCGAAAATCACCAATGAGTTCTCTGTGATGTTCCAGAGTGCAATGATGTATTCAAAGAACAATGGTATCAATGGTAACGCCAACCAGAATATCTTCTACTATGCAGCTCTTGCCGACAGGACTATTGCTCCTACAGTATATGGCAATCCGAGACACTATTCTGCAATTCCAACATCTGAGAACCGTAACCCTTACGCTCTTCTTGACAGGGATGTTGCCGGATATCAGGACAACTATATAATGACCTTCCGCAACAACCTTGAGTTCAAATATGAACCAAAATGGCTCAAAGGTCTGGTAATATCAGCCAACGGTGCCTATGACTATAACAGCTACCGTACAGATGAACTGACAAAATCATTCCCTCTGTATAATTACTGGACTGACGAGTTCTCGGTGAACAACAGTGATGTGAACAAATATTCAGAGCAGTGGAATACAAGACAGAAACTCTATGGCCGTCTTCAGGCCAATTTCAACAGACGTTTCGGCAGTCATAATGTAGGTGCAACCTTAGCAGCTGAGCTCACATACAATAAATCCAACACTTCATCTCTTTCACGTGAATACGGAGATTTCTACACTCATGACATCATCAATCAGGGTGAGGAGTCAACCCAGACCAACAGTGGTTCACGCAGCAACTCTGCCACAGCTGGTTACATCATGCGTCTGAGCTATGACTACAAGGGCAAGTATCTGATAGATGTAACTGGACGTTATGACGGTACATATATCTATGCTCCAGGACATCGCTGGGGTTTCTTCCCTGCATATTCACTTGGTTACCGTATTTCTGAAGAGAAATGGTTCAAGAATGCCATGCCTTGGTTCAACAACCTCAAGATAAGATGGTCTGACGGTAAGACAGGTGCTTCACAGGGTTCACCTTATGCATGGCAGCTTGGTTACTCAAAGGATGGTTCATATATCTTCCAGGATGGACAGAAACTCAACGGATATACCAGCCACGCCGTAGCCGAGACCCTTCTTTCATGGACTGACGTCCGCACTATGGACATCGGTGTGGATTGGGATATGTGGAGAGGCAAATTCGGCGGTTCTATAGATTGGTTCTGGAGAAATACTTCAGGTATCGCAGCAACTGCATCAACCACGGTTCCTGACTTTTACGGACTTTCACTTCCTCAGCAAAATCTCAATAAGTCACAGAACGTGGGTATTGACCTCCAACTCTCGCATCAGAACAATGTAGGAGAGTTTTGGTACAGGATTTCAGGAACAATGACTTTCTCACGTTACCGTATGATTTACAAGGAGTCTGACAAGACAGCCATCTATTCGTCTGCATACAATTTCTACAGAAACAATTCGACAGGCAGATGGAGTAACGCCCTCAGTGCTACAACTTTCCATTGGGCAGAAGGTGGACAGTTCGAGAACCTTTCTGACATCAATGCACACAATGTCCTCTATGATACAGGAAAGGGTATGTCTGACGTGCTTCCGGGAATGTACAGGATTGAAGACCGCAACGGTGACGGTATCATCACAGCATCAGACTACTACAATACATGGGGTGAAGGAAATGCTCCTCTGCAGTTCGGTCTGACATTCTCAGGCAGATACAAAGGATTTGACTTCAATCTTAACTTCTCAGGTGCAACCCTTGTACACAAGGCTGTTTCACTCTCAGGTGGTTTCGGTTATGGTTTCTTCTCAACTTTCTACAAGACTTACGAAGACCACTATACTCTTGCAGAAGGTTATACGGATCCTTTCGATCCAAATTCAAAGTGGGTTCCGGGATATTTCCCTGCAATTGCAAAGGCAACTTCAGCATATGACGGAAGCTGGGTTACAGGTTCAAACTATCCTTACCGCGCCAATCAGCCTTACAACTACATCAACGGTTCATTCCTCCGTCTGAAGAGTGCCGAGATTGGCTGGACCCTTCCTTCAAGATGGACCAATGCGATAAAGATCAAATCCATCCGTATTTATGCCAACGGAACAAACCTCTTCACTATATGCAACAAGCTTCTCAGACCTTACGATCCTGAAAGAAATGAGAACTCATACCTTGGTGTCGGTGGTTATCCGCTCATGAGGTCATTCAGCTTAGGTCTTAATTTGAACTTCTAATACTTGAAATAAATGAAAAAGGTACTATTATATTTGGCAATAGGAACACTGTCACTCGGTGCAGTATCATGTAACAGTCTGTTCGACAACCTCGAGGGAGACCTTAGCAAAATCTCAGGAGAATATCTCGCAGAGTCGGAGGCGGGTCTTTCCAGAATGATGGCTGCTCTTTACAACAAGATTCCGATGGGAGCATTTTCTGAGGGTGAGAAAAACACAGACAATGCCACCGATACACAGGGAAGCGCAATATCGGTGGGCGGTACATCCTTCTGGGACTATACTACGATGAGAGACGTGAACAATCTCATCAAAATACTTGGAACGAGCAAGGAAAAGGGAACTATTTCCGAGTCCGTTTACAACACTTATCTCGGTGAGGCTATCTTCGTAAGGGCATATTACTATTTCGGAATGGTCAAGAGATATGGTGGTGTTCCTATCGTGACTGAACCTCTCGATGATAAGTATGACGGTGACAAGAACGAAGGTCTTTATATTCCGAGAAGTACTGAAAAGGAGACATGGGACTTTGTTCTCAGTGAGCTCGACCATGCAATCGCCCTTCTTCCAGAAACAAGGTCAGACGGAGAGTACAGAGCTGACAAATGGGCTGCTCTTGGGCTTCAGTCACGCGTTGCCCTTTATGCAGCATCTGTGAGCCGCTATTGGAAAAAAGCTGAAATTCCTTCATGTGAGCCTGTGACAAAGGGACTTACATACATGGAAGAATCCTATGCAAAAGCATATTATACAAAATGTATCGAAGCTTGCGAGACAATCATCAACAGTGGCCGGTTCTCTCTTTATCAGCCAGAACCTCAGAGCCTTGACGATGCTGTGAAGAACCTCACCAATCTCTTCCAGACACGTGAGGCATGCGAGTGGATTTTCGGAAAAGGATATAATGGAGGAGTGCAGGGAGATACCAATGGTTTCGACTGGAAGAACTCTCCTATGCAGGCCAAATTCTCAGGAGGACTCGGAGTCTGGAAATGGGGTTGCTACTCAGTCAACTCAGACGTAGCAGACCTTTTCAGCAACTATGACGAGTCATTCAACGCCGTTGACGGAACTGTCAAGACTCTGTTGTGGGGCGATGAGAAAAACTGGCTTCCTCAGGTATATTCTGACAACAAAACAGCATCAACACAATGGTATCAGGGCTATCCTGAAGCCAAGGATCCTTTTGCAAAGAAAGATGCTCGTTTCCAGGCATGGGTAATCTATCCGGGATGTACATTCAGAGGGGTACAGATAACCATTCAGGGAGGTCTTTGGGATAATGTAAAAGGACTTCAGATCTGTGGCTCAGAAAAAGATTACATCACATATACAAATGCTGAAGGACAAGAAGTCAAAGTATACATGTATGGTGCAGAATCTCCAGATAATTTCTCCGGTTTCCATGGTCGCGGACGTTCCAATGACGGTAGCTGGTACACAACTGGATTCGGTATCCGTAAATTCCTGAATCCTAATGCAGCTGAGCAGTATTCAGTAGTACCATGGTACGATATCCGTTTCACTGAGATTCTTCTCAACTACATTGAGGCAATCGTTGAAAGGGACGGAACGAATGCCGGCAAGTCCAAAGAGTATCTCAATGCAATCCGCAGGAGGGCATTCTTCCATGACCAGGTGGAGGCAAATCTTGACAATGTACTCAAAGAGCGCCGATTGGAACTCATGTTCGAGGAAGACCGTGCCATGACAATGCATCGTCGCCGCGAGTTCTACCGTCAGGGAACAGACGTTCAGGAATATCAGGCAAGAAGGCATGCCATCATTCCTGTCGTCGATGTACGCTGGGGTGCTCCACAATATGTATTCATTCGTGCAAACATGTTTGCCGATGACACGGACAAGCAGCCTATTGCATATTCTGTACAGGCAGAAAACTACTACGGACCTATCTCCAATTACATAAAGAACAGATTGGTTCCTAATCCGTCACAGCTTCTCTAAAACATTAAGTAAAAGAACAATGAAAAGCATTAAATATATAGTAGCTGCAGCACTTGCTGCAATGTGCGTCACCTCTTGCGACTGGTTCAAATTGGATAATCAGGAGGGTTACAACGCCAGTGTTTATGGCACTATCATAGATTCCCAGACAGGTGCTCCCGTGCTTTCCGAAATCTATGGTCAGTCCAGCATCTATGGTCAGAATGTAACCACCGGCTTCATGAAAGTCACCGAACTTGGATGGGACGGCAAGGCTCAGCAGATTTGGTATGTAAAGAATAATGGAACATACCGGAACAATCTTACATTTGCTGGAGATTACAGAATGGAGACATATGATGCCAATTATTATCCGGCAATCTCCGAGTTCAAACTCAAAAGGGGAGAGAATGAAGTCAACTTCTCAGTTCTTCCTTATGCAAGGGTTACTGACCACAAGATTTCTTACAACACTACAACCAAGAAGATAGAAGCAACTTGTACTGTGGAACTAACAGACCCGATGAAAACCAACAAGATAAGTGAAGTCAGACTTTGCTGCTATACAGACAACTTCGTGGGCAGCGGTTTGAATGGCTGCAAGGATGACCCGGGTGCCGTTGCAAAGAACGTTGCATTTGACGAAAAAGGAAAAGCAACAGTAACACTTTCTATCGACCCTTCGGATGTAGTCAATTCCACAGAGTTCAAATATGAAAGAGAGCACTATGTAAGACTTGCAGTATGTGCTGTAGGTCCTGGTGTGAACACTTCCAGCAGGTATAATTTCTCACCTACCTATTGCCTCAAGTTAGATGGCTCCGCTCCTGTCGAGTACAATAAGTGGTAAATTGATAAAAGAATCTGTATTATGAAACTGAAATATATCTTCATCGCAGCTGCCGCACTTGTGCTCGGCTCCTGCTCAAAAGAAATCGTCTATCCAAAGCCTGAAGCAGTTCAGGCTGAGGAGGTGACCCTTACAAAAGTACTGTATTCCAAAGCTGAATGGGTCGAAACGACAAGAGTGTTTACCTTGGAGCTTGGTAATGAAGGAGTAAGTGGTTCTGAAGGAAAATACTCTGGTTCAGGTTCTGTTTTGAGTCTCACAATACTCGGAAACAAATACTATATGGAAACAGCCACATACACAGCAACTACATCTGATGCTCCGAGAAATGGTTGTTACATATCAGATCAGACATCTTATATCCGTGTAGGTGGCAGTTCAGACAAATATTCCGTGGTAGATGGCGACCTTTGCGCCTCTTCAGACGGTAAATACTACTATTTCTTCGGACATTTGAAACTTGAGAATGAGACCTTTGTAAAGGTCAATGCGAAGGTTGAACTTGAATATCCTTATGAGAAGATGCCTGAAGTCGAAGTCTTCTATGAAGTAACTGAGGCGGTTTCCGTTCCTGACGGATCTTCAGTTGAGGTGCATGCCTTCTCTGTGAAGAATGGTGATGATGTACTCGGATATTTCGAGATTACCACAGCTCCTGGCGGAAAGGTTGAGTCAGGTGATTATGTCTCAACAGAATATGCTACAAACAACAACCTAACAAATGTACTTTGTAACGGTTGGTCATTCCCAGCGTGGGGAATAGCTGGCGGATCGTTTGCCGTTGACGCCTCTGGCACCCTCCAGTATATCGGACCAGGTGAGATTGTCAAGGTCGAGCGCAAAGATGAAAAGACCATCATCTTCACATGGGGAGACATAGTACTCAAAGGAAAACTAAAATAGCCCCTGATAGTAAGAGATAAACGGTTAATATGATAGGGGTTAAGGGTTCCTCCAGTGATGGACGAACCCTTTTTTCATGCAAGCCTGGAGGCGAGCCAGTTGCTGTCAACGGTGACGAAGCCGTCTCCAGGATTGATGTGAGGGTTGCGCGAGAGAATGCCTTCGCAGTCCTGATACACATTCCATCCTATGTTGACTCCGGCCATGGTGCCTTTCTGAGGGAACATAAGGGTGATGAGTCTTTCATCGCCTTCTCCTTCACAACGATAGAAATTGAATCTGGCCTTCATCAGTTCTTCCTGGTCCTCGCGGCCGGTAATCTTTCCTATCATCTCCATCTTGGTGACATATTTACACATCTCCAGCACTACATCATCCAGTCCGGCATCATGTATGAGTACCTTCTCCATGAGTGAACCCATGTCAGTGACACGGCGCAGGGTATAACCACCCATTGCTTTGGTATGCATGGTGATAGCCTTCATCTGAGTCTCTGAAATATCCCCTTCCGGAAGCAGCCAGACCATCAGTTTGGTCTGAGGATCGTGGTAAAGAGTCTCATATTTTGCCAGATTCACCTGGCCGCAATGAGGACATTCCCAAAGAAAGAGAGAACCGTTCCTGACTTTTTCCTTGAGCTCCGGATTCTCCGCCGTATTGATGCTTCTGTAAATCTTGATTATCTGCTTCTCCCCGCATTTGCTGCATGGGGCCGATGCTTCCTTGATTATTGACATATTGTGATTTTCTAAAATGAAACATTGAATACCGGGCCGATGTGGAATCTGCCCATATTGTTATCTATGCTTGTCTTAAGTTCTTTGAATCTGCCGTTGAGACTGCCGTTGAATGAAGCTGTGACACCGATAGAGCAAGGCCATTCGATGTAACAAAGTGTCTTGAGGTCAAATACAGCAGAAAGTCCGGCTGAATACAGGGACACTCCTTTGAAGAATGAGCAGTCGAAATGAGGAGTGATGACCAGCCTCTTGATATAAATGAAAGAACCGAATATAGGCAGTTCTCCGATATAGACAGGTATGGCATAGTCAGCCGAGAGTTTGAAAGCATACTTGCTATATGTCGCTGCCCATAAAGGCAATACAGATGCATCTGCAAAGCCCCTTGGTAAGGTGCTGACTATAGCCTGGCCGAAATAAGAAGAGTTTCCAGCCTTCTGCTGATAAGTTCCCGTAAGCTTGAGTCCCTGAGTCCTGGTGAAACCAGGGAAATACCCATAAGCATAGGCATAGACCATGGGAGACACATATTTTCCATAAGTGAAGGATTTGTAAACGCCCAATTCCACACCTCCGCCCCAACGTGGATAGACAGCTGAACCTGGAATACCTACAGAGCCGTAGAACCTTGCCGTAGCCATCATACTCTGCATGGTACTGAGCCTTTTGTCCCGGATGACCCTCACCACAGGTGTTCCTCCCTGAATCACGTCATGACTTCTGACAAGAATGCTTCTGTCGAAACAATCATTGCTTATCATATAGGTGAGCCTTGGAATAAAGCCTCTGTACCATCCTCCGGAATTGAACTTCAGTGGAAGATAAACGGAAACTTTACCTTGAAGAGAAGGAATCGGAATTGCATCTGACCCCATTGATATGCTTGCCGAATTGCCTTTGGTCCAGGCATAGAGCGAATACAGCCTTGCCGCCCTGTCATTGAAATCAATGGATCCTTCCAGCACCGGAAGCCATCCTGAATATGTGAATTTTGCATGGGCTGAATGTCTCCACTTTGAACGGTCATAAGGGTCCTTGTGGGCGGAATATCCGAATTCTCCGACGGCGGTGGCCAGACGGTTCTGCATAATCCCCACAAATCCCAATGATGCCGCCTCATAAATTTTGTCGAAAGACATATTCATGATTTTGTCCACACTCAGATAGACCGGAGCCCAGGAATGGATGTTGAAAGCATGTAGCAGCTTACTGTATTTCTTTGGCTTTGAGAAACTGACTGAATCTGATGAAGTTATATACTCTTCTCCCTTGTTTGCAGCATATTCCCTTTCCTGCAGGGTGAGCTGCTCTGCCAGATGGTATCTGTGATTCTGACCAAAGGTGCAGGCCTCATCCTTCAACGAATCCGACGGGCTGGTAACCAGTATCTTACCCTTCAGGGTAGGGTAGGCATACACCAGTGAATCACCGTCTGGAAAATACTTGAAATCAGTGGCACCGTAGCGTGATGATGTCTTTCTGAAAAGTTCACCAGTGCCAGGATTGAATTGATAAAGTTCGTTTCTGCCGTCGATATCGCTGGTAAATGTAAGATATTCTCCTTCGCTGCTGAAATCATCGACCATGACAGGCTGTGGTCCGAGAACAACGTTCCAGGAGCCCTCATCAAGGTCAAGACGGTAGATGCCATATCCCTGTTCTGAAATGGCAGTCGCATAGACAGTCTTATCTTCCTTCCAGACCAACTGCACTATCTGAAGAGAGTCAGGAGCACTGTGTCCTTCTTTCCATCTTCCTGTGTATGAATCGATTATGGTGATGCCGGTTTTTCCGTCAGTGGAATATTGCGTCGTCGCCAATGATTTTCCGTCCGGGGACGGAACAGGGTTATGGAGCTGAAGGTTGGTGCGGAAATGCTGTTTTTTCCCAGTATTGATGTCGTAACTGTGGAGGATGCTGCGTGATTTGAGCGACCATCTGTAGCCGGTTGTACTTTCGCTCCACCAAAGTCTTCCATCCTCTGGGTTGAAAGTAATATTGCTTGTGTTCGGGGATATGTGCATTATGAATTTTTCCTTTCCCGCGCCATCCACTTTCACTAGGGCCGGTGCATGCTCAAAGCCCTTGCGGAAAGCATAGACAGCCCCTTCTGTGACAATCGGAGTGGAATAATCCATATATATCCGCGGTTCCCCGACTATTTGTCTGAACGGGGTGTATGGTGCCCTGGCATCAGCCTCAGCCTTCCATACAATGCTCAGGGAATCAGTAATTTCCTGAAATGCCGCTTTGAATTTCTTACCGGTAATATCCTTGATTACAGTATAATAGGAACCGAGATCATACGGTCTTCTTGCTGAAAGTTCATACACTCTGTACATGAAATCCGGACAGTCGTAAAGGGTCCTGAGTCCTCCGATTGTAATGTATCCGAGGGAATAATAATTAGGAACATAGAAACGTTGTGAACCGTATCTCCATTTATAATAGGACCTGTCGTTGATTCCCTGGTCGAAGGCAATCCTGTAGTAATTTAGGAATTCCGCCGTCCTGCCCCTTCCGGAAGTGGAATAGGCCGTCTCGGTGATTACAGCGTCGCCTTCCATCGCGGAAATTCCAGGATAGAAAAGCGAGCAGGCTATGTTGAACATCTCACCGAAAATGTAGTTGAACGGTTTGAGTGCGCGCGTCATTGCGAACTGCATCTGGCTGACATGCCTGTTTTCATGGATGGCAAGCATCTTATGCCAAGGGAGAGGCTCAGGGCTGTATGGCGAAGGGATAGTGAAAAGATCCATCCTTTTCGGGGCCCATGCAACGGAACCATTTTCTCCGTTCCATGTATGCAGGACAATGGGCATTTTCGTCCCCCATCCTCCCGAAGTCAAATAACCGGTAGTCCTTGAAACGGAATTGCGATATTTCTCCAAATTCCTTCCATAAAGGAAGGCAAGAGAGTCGTCCCCGTTGGGATATATGATTCTATAGTGGTCTGTATCAACGCTTTTCCATTTTAATCTTCCCGGATCATCTCCTGTGACATAAAACTGCGCCAGACAGAATTGGGGAAGAATAAACAGGGCCGCAGAGACAAGAATGAGTTTCAGACAAAGTTTATATTTCATTATTTCGGTCCGGTTTATAAAGTACGGCTGCAAATCTATGAATTTTTTATAATTTTGTGGGGATTTGAACACACAATAAATGGTAGAAAATGCGTAAATCATTGATATTGTTGATTCCTGTAATCCTTGTTTTCGGATGCAAAGGGCACGGCAGTGAGGAAATCGGAGCCGTGTCTTTTCCTGTTGTGATGCCTCCCGCCATGATGGATTCCCCACAGGATAGGGCAGATTATCTTGCCATGCACTATTGGGATGCATTCACAGATACTTCCAGAACATATCCCACGGATACTTCCCTTGTGGGCGGAGTAAGGAAAACAGAGCTGGAGCAGAAATTCTCCGATTGGGTTTCATGCCTGAATATCGTGCAGATGCCTCTTGCCATGAAGGCAGCGGGCAACCTGTTTTCCAAGGTGCTTGCATGCGAGGTAAAGGATAGCTCATCGACAATATTTGAAAATATCAATGAACTGGTTTACAAATATTTATATGATCCAAATTCTCCTTTAAGAAATGAGGATGTATATGGAGTCTATGCTTCAAAACTTTCCTCATGCAGCCTTCTGGACAGCCTCCGCAGGGAAAGTTATGGACGCGAGGCAAGATTGTGTGCGTTGAACCGTGTCGGGACCAGGGCCACGGATTTCAGGTTCTGTGACAAAAACGGCAGGATGCACAGCCTCCATTGCGTGAAGGCAGACTGGATACTTCTTTTTTTCAGCAATCCCGGATGTCAGGCCTGTATGGAAATAATCGAGGGATTGAAAAGCCTGGACGAAATATCCATGATGATACGCTCCTCAGAATTGGCCGTGCTGAACATATATATAGATGAGGATATTGAAGCATGGAGGTCCTATATGCCGATTTATCCGAAAGAATGGTACAATGGATTTGACCCGGATAATGTGATAAGGACGGATGAACTCTACAATGTGAGGGCCATACCGTCGCTTTATGTCCTGGATTCACAGAAGAATGTAGTAATGAAGGATGCAGTTCCCGACAAGGTGTTTTCATTTTTTTGCAATCTCGTCAATTAATCATAACTTTGACATCCTTCGGGACCAATGTTAATTTAAACATTTGAAACTTTAGCCGATAATACAAACAATCAAAAAGACATGAAAATAGATAAGGAAATATGGGGCAAGACCTCATGTGGCAAGGAGATATATCTCTATACCATCACAAACAATTCTGGAGCTTATGTAAAACTATCTTCAATAGGTGCCGGAATCGTATCTGCCGTAGTACCGGACAAGGATGGAAATCTCGCAGACGTTGTATTGGGCTATCCAGATCCTATGAGTTATTTCGGAGATGGACCATGCGCGGGAAAAATCCCGGGTAGGTATGCAAACCGTATAGCCAAAGGAAAATTCACCCTGGACGGAAAGGAATATGACCTTCCGGTCAACAATGGACCGAACCACCTTCACGGAGGCCCCGATGGCTTCCAGAACAAAGTTTGGGAAAGCCGTACGGATGGAGATGCCGTTGAATTCCTCTATGATGCAGAAGATGGGGAAATGGGCTATCCGGGTGCACTCAAGGCTACTGCCCGCTATGAATGGACGGAGGAAAATGAACTTCGCCTTACCCTTGTAGCAGAGTCCGATGCTCCGACCATCATCAACCTTACCAACCATGCTTATTTCAACCTCAACGGAGAGGGTAATGGTGACATTCTCGCTCATACACTTCGTCTCAATGCTTCGGAATATCTTCCGACTGACGACAGCCTCATCCCTCTTGGAGAGAGCCGTCCGGTGGCTGGGACTCCAATGGATTTTGTGAATGAAAAAGCCCTTGGAAGGGATATAAACGAGGATTTCCCTGCTTTGAAATATGGAAAGGGATATGACAATTGCTGGGTAATTGACGGTGCCGAGCCTGGTCAGCTTCAGCAGGCGGCTTGCCTGTATTCTCCTGAAAGCGGTAGGGAGCTGACCGTATATACCACCCAGCCTGGGGTCCAGGTTTATACCGGAAACTGGCTTTCAGGCTGTCCTATGGGCAAATGCGGACGCAGCTACAATGACTATGAAGGTGTAGCCATCGAGTGTCAGAACTATCCGGACGCTCCGAACAAGGAGGATTATCCTTGTGCAGTGCTTCGTCCTGGTGAGGTTTATGAGCAGGCCATCATTTTTGCTTTTTCCGTGAAATAAACCTGCACCGATTCCGATGAAACAATACCTGGACCTGCTCCGTCACATAAAGGAAAACGGAGCCATCAAAAGCGACCGCACCGGCGTGGGCACCCAAAGCGTATTCGGCTACCAGATGAGATTTGACCTGAGCCAGGGATTCCCCCTGCTGACAACCAAGAAAGTTCATCTGAAATCCATTATCTACGAATTGCTCTGGTTCATAGCCGGCGACACCAACATAAAGTACCTTAACGACCACGGTGTGACCATCTGGGACGAATGGGCCGATGAAAACGGAGACCTCGGCCCGGTTTACGGTCACCAGTGGCGCAGCTGGCCTACTCCTGACGGAGGTACCATTGACCAGCTTTCACAAGTCATACAGACCCTGAAATCCAATCCGGACTCCAGGAGGATGATAGTGTCCGCATGGAATGTCGCTGAGGTGGAGAAAATGGCCCTTCCTCCATGCCATACCATGTTCCAGTTCTATGTGGCAGACGGAAAACTCTCATGCCAGCTCTATCAAAGAAGCGCAGACGTGTTCCTCGGGGTTCCGTTCAACATTGCCTCTTATGCGCTCCTTACCATGATGATAGCCCAGGTATGCGGTCTTCAGCCGGGAGATTTCATTCATACTACAGGAGATACTCACATATATCTCAATCATTTTGAGCAAGTTGACCTTCAGCTTTCAAGACAGCCGAGACCTCTTCCGGTGATGAAAATCAACCCTGAAGTCAAGAGTATATTCGACTTCAAATACGAAGATTTCGCCCTTGAAGGATATGACCCATATCCACGTATTCCAGCACCTGTAGCAGTATGATGCAGACAATAATCATAGCGGCGGTAGCCGACAACGGAGCCATTGGCCGGGATAACGCCCTGCTTTGGCATATATCCGAAGACTTGAAATTCTTCAAGAAAAACACCTCCGGATGCTGCGTGATTATGGGAAGGAAGACCTTCGAATCCCTTGGAAGGCCCCTTCCCAAGCGGCTCAACATCGTAGTATCCAGATCATTCCAGCCACCACATGGAGTCCTTACGGCTTCCTCCCTTGAAGATGCCGTCCGTCTTGCCGGGGAAAAGGCTGCTGAATACGGAATGGATGAAGACCGATGCTTTATCATCGGAGGTGGCCAAATCTATGCACAGGCCATGGAAACAGCACATAAACTTATCCTGACAAGGGTGCATGTATCAATTGAGGATGCCGACACCTTCTTTCCCCAAGTCGATCCTCATACATGGGCAGAAGAAAGCCGTTCGGAGATGTTGAAAGACCCTGAAACGGGATATGAATTTGAATTTGTGACATATAAACGGATTTGACGATATGAAACGCGAAAATTTTACCAGCCGGTTCGGCGTTCTGATGGCTATGGCGGGCTCTGCCATTGGTCTGGGCAATATGTGGAGATTCCCCTATATGGTGGGAGAGTACGGAGGTGCAGCCTTTATACTGGTGTACATTCTATGCGTATTCCTGCTTTCTCTTCCCATCCTTTTCTGTGAATTCATCATTGGACGCAGGAGCCAGACCAATGCGTTCAGTGCATTCGGCAAACTCGCCCCGGGAACCGGATGGAAATGGGTCGGCCTGATTTCTTTGGTTGCCCCGCTGATAATCGTTTCATATTACAGTGTCATTGGAGGATGGTCCATGCAGTATTTCTTCAAGGCCTGCACATTCGGATTCACCGACTATGTCACCCATGAAGAGCTGGACAGCATGTTCAATGACTTTGTATCCTCGCCTCTGATACCTATTCTCGGCCACACATTCTTTCTGCTGATTACAGCACTCATCGTCATGGGAGGAGTCAAGGGGGGAATCGAGAGATTCGGTAAAGTCATGATGCCAATTCTATTCGTCGTAGTCGTGCTCATCGCTGTGCGTGCCATGACTTTGGAAGGCTCCTCGGAGGGTATTGCCTATCTGTTCAAGCCGGATTTCTCAAAATTGACCCCGGAAGTATGCGCAGCAGCTCTGGGACAATCTTTCTTTTCGCTTTCTTTGGGCTGCGGCACCATGCTGACCTATGCCTCATATGTCAACAAATCCGAAAATATAGCAAAATCATCGGCTGCAATAGCTGTGTCAGACCTGGTTTTTGCGCTGATTGCTGGTTGTGCCATCATGCCGGCTGTATTCGCATTCGGTCTCAGTCCTCAGTCCGGTCCGGGCCTGGTGTACAAGACCCTGCCATTCATTTTCTCCCAGATGCCTCTCGGGGCGCTTGTTGGAATTCTT
>JALFNZ010000101.1 GCA_022774085.1 Bacteroidales bacterium | reverse complement strand
GAGACAAAGATAGTCAAAGATTGATTGATGGAGAAATTTGAGTATCTTTGCGACAAATGTTGCTGCCGAAAGGCAACTTCGTTTTGAATACCAAATCTCCCTGATGCCATAACTGGTGTCAGGGTTTTTTCGTATCAGCTTTTGAAATGCTGAAAAGCTTCTGTATTTTGTAGCACCGTTGTAGCACCGTTTTTTTATAGCAAACCCCCTCTCAGCATCGCTGAAAGGGGGTTTCTGAGGTGCCTAGCGGAATCGAACCGCTGTAGCAGGTTTTGCAGACCTGTGCCTAACCGCTCGGCCAAAGCACCATTTTCGTGTTGGGAGTGCAAAGATAGGTATTTTTTGTGAGTTTGCAAATTTTTTCGCTATTTCTTTTGCTGGGTGTGAGTGTGGATGGGATTTTTGTTAAATTTGCAGCATTGCTTGAAGTACACTAAAACTGTAATATTTTATGAAGAAATTGATTTTTGCCGTTGCAGCGGCGTTTTTGTCTTTGTCAGCTTATGCTCAGGACAATTTCAATCCTACTCCGAAGGATGGTAACGAGAGAGTAATCCTTCATGCCTGGTGTTGGTCATTCAACTCCATCAGGGAGAATATGGAAAAGATTGCCCAGGCAGGATTCACAACTATCCAAACTTCACCTGCACAGCTTTGTGTCACCCAGACCAAGGGGGACAAGGGCGGCGGAAACCAGCTTTATGGTCACGGACGCTGGTATTATGTATATCAGCCTACTGACTGGAAAATCGGAAACTATCAGATGGGAACGCGCGAGGACTTGGTTGCCCTTTGTGCTGAAGCTGAAAAATTCGGCATCAAAGTAATCGTGGATGTATTGCCGAACCATACTTCAATTGATGACACAAGGGTTGAAGATGCACTTGACGACGCTGTCGGTGGACATGAGAATCTTTACCATGCCAACGGATTCAATGAAATCATGGATTACAATGACCGTATGCAGTGCACCACAGGACAGATGGGAGGACTCCCTGATGTGAATACGGAAAATCCTGATTTTCAGTACTATTACATGACTTATGTCAATGACCTGATTGCTTGCGGAGTGCGCGGATTCAGATACGATACTGCAAAGCATATCGGACTTCCGTCAGACCCAGTCGATCCGAAATCCAAAGAAAATGACTTCTGGCCTGTTGCTTTGGGATACAAACCAGTCAAGGGACTGACACTTACAGTGCCTGAAGATGGGTTGTTCATCTACGGAGAAGTGCTTCAGGACAGGAATGTAAAGGAAGAGGAATACGGACAGTTTTTTGACCTTACTGCCAGTTCATATGGACATGTGGTCCGCAATATTCTCAATGCAGGCAACTGGAGCGCGGACAACTGGGACAATTGGTGCCATCCTGTAGATCCGTCCCACCTTGTAACATGGGTGGAAAGCCATGATACTTACTGCAATGCTCACGAGTCGGCCGGCATCTCATGTGACAAAATCCGTCAGGGATGGGCATTCCTTGTTGCACGCCGCAACGGACAGCCTCTATTCTTTTCACGACCGGACGGCAGCTCACCTGAAAACGTTTGGGGCAACAACATAGTAGGAGCCCGCGGAAACGATGAATTCTTCCACCCTGAAGTTGCTGCAGCCAACAAATTCAGAAAGGCGATGCTTGCAGAAGATGAAACAATCACACTGAACGAAGAAAAGACAGTGGTGGCTGTGAACAGAGGCAGAAGGGGAGCCATGGTCATCAACATCACGGAAAATGAAATCCCTGTTTCAATCAGAACCACCCTTCCGGACGGAAAATATGTGGATTCGGTACACAACAACACCTTCCGCGTGAAGAAAGGCATTCTCACCGGAACCCTTGCACCGACATCCTCTTACGCACTTTACAAAAAATAAAAACAGAAGGCCGGCAACTCGCCGGCCTTCATATTTATGAATCAATCGGAATTATTTCTCAATAAAGCTGATACCGAATCCTCCTCCCGGAGCCATGAACATCTCAAGGGAATCAGATGAAGTGACAGTCTTTTTAGATATTGTATAGGCTTGAGGATTGTTCCTGTAATGTGCATCAGGTGCATCTGCATAGATGGTTGCCTCATAAGTCTTTCCGCTTTCCAGGAATGACATAGGAATAGACATTGTCCTTGCATTCTCATCTGTGACACCGCCGACAAACCATTGTCCATTCTTCTTTCCCTGACGTGCAATCACAATATAGTCGCCAGGCTCTGCAAGCAGATACTCTGACCTGAGCCAGTCAACATCTACATCTTTTATGAACTGGAATGCATCCATGAATTGCTCATAGTGCTCAGGATAGTCTGCAGCCATCTGGAGAGGGGAGTACATGGTTACATACAGACCAAGTTGGTTGGCAATCGTTGCATTCACCCATGAGGTATTCCTTCCACCTGTGGCAGATGCAAGATCCATGACAAAAATACCTGGAGTGAAGTCCATGGGACCACCATTCAGACGAGTGAACGGAAGGACGGTGACATGGGAAGGAATAGTACCTCCAAATGCTTGATATTCAGTGCCTCGTGCAGATTCATTACCAACCAGGTTCGGATAGGTGCGGCACAGACCTGTAGGCCTTACGGCTTCATGGGCATTGACCATCACATGGTGTTTGGCGGCTTCAGTCACAGCATAAAGGTAGTGGTTTACCAGCCACTGGCTATAGTGGTGTTCTCCGAGCGGAAGGATGTCTCCGACATACCCGCTTTTCACTGCATCATAACCATATTTGTTCATGAGCTGGTATGCCTGTTCCATGTGCCTTTCATAGTTCCTTGCAGAGCCTGAAGTCTCATGATGCATGAGAAGTTTCACTCCTTTGGAATGAGCATAGTCGTTCAGAGCCTTTATGTCGAAATCTGGATACGGGGTTACGAAATCAAAAACATAGTCCTTATTGCAGTTCGCCCAATCTTCCCAACCTTCATTCCATCCTTCTACGAGCACCTCGTCAAAACCATGCTCAGCAGCAAAATCAATATAGCGTCTGACATTTGCATTGTTTGCTGAATGTCTTCCGTTAGGAGTACTTTTGGAATAGTCTGTCTCTCCGAGTTTTACAGAGGAGAAATCATCAGTATAGTTCCATGATCCTTTTCCGGAAATCATCTCCCACCAAACACCGACATATTTCACCGGGTGAATCCACGAAACGTCCTCAAGGGCACATGGCTCATTAAGGTTGAGAATCATCCTCGAAGCAAGCTGTGCAGTGGCACTTGGTGCCACCTGGACAGTCCTCCATGGCGTTTTGCAAGGAGTCTGCATACGGCCTTTCCAACCTTGTGCGTCAGGAGTCAGATGCGAGGTGAAGGTAAGGGTGGAAGGGTTGAGGTCCAGATGCATGCAAGGATAGTTGACAAGGGCAGCCTCATGGATGTTGATGTAAAGGCCGTCATCTGTGCGCATCTGAAGGGAAGTCTGCACTCCGTTGATTGAGAACGGAGTCTGGGAATCATTGCCGGTGAGAGCATCTTTGAAATGTTTTGATATCTCACTGAGACGGCACTGTGTGTAGTTATACTCCTGAGTGTCATAGTCTCCGGGAACCCACCATGCAGTGTGGTCTGCCGCCAGAGCGAATTGGGATAGTTCCTCCTTGATTACGAAATAGTTGAGATTCTTCTGTGAAGGAAACTCATATCGGAAGCCGAGACCATCGTTGAAGAGGCGGAACCTTATGGCAAGTTTCCTGTCAGTGGAAGACTGAACCAGATTGACAAGCATCTCATTGTAATTGTTGCGTATGGAATCCTCCTCACCCCAAACCGGAGACCAGGTCTGATCAAACGAACTTCGTTCAACACTTTCAACAATGAAACCGTCATGCAGTGATTCACATGGCTTCCAATCCGATTTGGTTATGGTACCGTCTGCATTGTAATCGATTTTCTGAGCTTTCAGCACTCCACGCAGTTCGAAACCCATTCCCGAGCTCAGGATTACCGGCTTGCCTTCATAATCAAGTGTGTATTTCGGGGTGCCGTCTTCTGCCAAGCAGAAACTCATTTCCAGTTTTCCATCCGGGGAGGATAGTGTATTCAAGTCAGTAGTCTGACCATTCTTCCCATTTGTGCAGCCAAGAAGCATGGCGGCTGCACAAAGTCCTGTAATTATCTTATTCATAAAGTGTTATTATATGTTTCTTACCATCATCCGGAATTCTGACAATATAAATACCGGATTTTTTGTTTATGGATGTGACGGCCTTGCCTGCCTTCTTGCCGTCAACGGCAATTTTCTTCAATACTTTGTCTGTATGAAGTTCGAAGATGAAATTTCTCTGACCAGGAACCTGATAGACTTTTCCAGTACGTTCTCCCACCTCGATTTCAAACCCTTCTGCAATGCTCTTGCATGTGACATTTGTCCTGACGAACTCATCCCTGAGGTATCCGAGACTCTCTCCATCATCCTCATACAGGCTGAAACTTGCACTCTCACCTTCATCGGCAGGGAATATCTGGAATGTAATCGGATATACAGCCTTCTGCCTTGTGTAGTCCATCACAGGCATCCTTGGAATGATGCTTCCCTTTCTGACGAACATTGGTATGGTACTCAGAGGGGAATCCACGCTTACCCACTGTTCTCCCTCATACACAGTCTTCATGTCATTAAAGTCAATCCATTCACCTTCAGGCAGATAGACATTCCTCTTCTTTGCATTTCTCTTTACTACAGGAGCAACGAGGAGTTCTTCTCCGAACATGAACTGATTGTCTGTGGAGAAAGTCTGACTGTCGTATGGATATTCCAGAAACATGGCACGCATAATCGGCAGTCCGGTGTCATGAGCTTCGCGGGCATAGGAATATATGTACGGAAGCAGAGAGTATTTCAATGAAATGGCATCCTTGACATAGCCTTCCGCCTGCTCTCCGAACATCCATGGCTCCA
This sequence comes from Bacteroidales bacterium, assembly GCA_022774085.1. GTDB lineage: Bacteria > Bacteroidota > Bacteroidia > Bacteroidales > UBA932 > Cryptobacteroides. The sequence continues at coordinate 4,705 of JALFNZ010000101.1, read as the reverse complement.
CAGCGTTGTTTCCCTCATGATGGATTCTGCTGAGAGGGTTGAATGCTCCCATCTGCACCCATCTCACATAAAGTTCTGCCATGGCCGGATAATCGTCGATATCACCACAATAACCGGAGATATCCGTAGTCGTGAACGGGATAAGTCCCAAACCTGCAGACAACAGGACGGCAATCTGGTTCTCCATCTGTGCCCATCCCTTGGTGACTCCGTCCGAACATCCGCTGTCACCAGTCCAGCCGAAGGTATATTTCTGGAGACCTGCATAAGCTGCACGAGTCATCTGGAACACTCTTTTGTCAGGATTCCGCAACTCAAATTGTTCTTTTACGACTTTGTCCCATGTCAGACCGTAAACGTTGTGAATCTCGGAATGCATCCCGTCATAATGCTGCATGAATAGCCTTTCGGCAGACTCTTCATTGCTCCATGCCGGTTCTCCCATATCTGTCCAGAATCCGGCTGCTCCATCGTCCAAAGGCTTCTGCTGGTATTCACCCCACCAGGCAGCCACTTCTGGTTTGGTGAAATCCACGACTCCGCAGTCGCCGCCCCATGGCCATGGCATATTGTAGCTTTTGCCAGTCCTGACATCCTTTACAAAGTATCCCAGACTGTCAGCCTCTTTCCACTGCCTGACATTCGCCTTGGACACTACAGGATCCTGAGAAAGAATCACCTTGAATCCCATTGAATCCAGGTCAGAGAGCATCTTGCGCGGGTTGGTGTAATTGCCTTTACGCCACTCGAAATCCTGAAGGTATTCAGTCCATCCTATGTCCTGATAGATGATATCGCAGGGAATCCCTCTGTCACGGTAACCTTTGGCAATCTCATAAGTGAGTTCTTCATTGGTAAGAAGACCTCTGCACTGTGAAAATCCCAATGCCCATCTTGGAGGCATGATAGGCTTTCCGGTCAGCTGGGTGTACTGACCTATAATTTCCTTATAGTCGCTTCCGAAGATGAAATAGTAAACCATCTCTCCGTCAGGGACTTCGAAACTGTACCAGTCGCGGCTTTCGGTTCCGAACTTGAATTCGGTCTTGTAAGTATTGTCCAGAAAAATACCGTAGCGGTAGTTGCTCATGAAAAATGGAATGCTCTTGTACAATGGGTCTTCCACGATGCTGTAACAAGGCTTGTCACTGTTCCACATCTTGTACTGCTCACCCCTGCGGTCGAGTTTTCCTGTCTTTTCTCCAAGTCCGAAGAAATGTTCATCTCTCCTTAGCAACTTATACTCGACCTTTCTGGTTCCTTCAGCTGTACGTCCTCTGTCTGCACAGTCACTGAAAAGGAGTTTCTGATATTTGTCGAATATCTGAAGTTTCAAAGGATTCTTGTCAATCCTGATTCTGAGCTTGTCAGTGAAAATCTCATAACAGGCAGCCTGTTCATCGACATGCACTTCAAACGGATTAAGCTCATCATTTTCGACAGCATAGGATTTCCTGTCCTGCTCCATGACACCATCCGGAGCAAACCGGACCCTGACGACTGACTGGCTGCACATTTTTAGCTCAAGCACAGCTCCGTCATCAGAGGTGAATCTCACGCGGCTCCCGTCCTTTGAACAAACCGTATCCGCGAAAACACTCACCGTACCTATCAAACTGATAATGACGAATGTAAATATGCGTTTCATAATTTATTCCATTACAATCATTGTCCAATATTTAAGAGAAGGGACCGTGAAGCTTATTGCCTCACTGGTCTGTTTGAAAGCAAGTTCAACAGGCGCTCCGGCGTGTTTGTCAGGGCTGGCAACCCAGACTTTCCTGACAGTCTTGTCTGTCTTGATTTCCACTGGTATGGAATTCACCAGCCGTGGCTCGACAACGTCACCCTTGAGGTCCCTCCATGAGAGACTTTCCGCAGAAAGAAAGTTCAGCATGTGGATAACCTGCTTTCCGTCAGTCTGTTTTGCAAAAGTGGTGATTTTTCCCTGTTGAGGAGGCCACGATGCAATCTTGACATTCTTTGCACTGCCGGTGTAGGTCATGTCAATATTAATTTCTGCAGCAGTACTTTCTCCTCTGAGCAGATTCTGGTATGCTGTCATGAAATCGTAATATCTTATTATCTGTGTGCGCAGTGCTTCGTTCATCCTGACTCCCTGATATGGAAAATATTCCCTGCAGAGCATGTGGTCTCCAAGTTCAAGATGAGACCCACCCATTGCAAACATTACCGCATCAGTCAGCAGGACCCCAGGAATGTTGAATTCCCTGTTGTCACATTCATAGTTCATATATGCCGCAAACACGGTGTTGAGCTTGTTCCCGCTATATGAATCATTGGATTTGATGATATTATACAAATCCTTGAACTCAGCTTCTGATGACCAGCATTCGTTGTAAAGGAATCCCATGCAGCCTGTTCCGGCAATCTGTGATGCTCCGTAGCTTCCTACTGCATTCATAACCAGGGTCTTGTCGGGATGTGCCTTTTTCATTGCCTTTATGAATGAAGCATAGCCTTTTGGGAGGTTCACTGTGTTGCTGTACCAGTCGTATCGGTCGCCTCTGTAACCCAGCTGGTCAATGTGGAAGCCATCAAAATCAAAGTGGGCATAAACCTCATTGTTCCTCTGTATCAGATATTCCTGCCACTGCTCATTGCCCGGGTCAAGCACATAGATGGAACTCTTCCAGCCTGAAGGTAGCCCGTGATAGTCTTTGTCGGTATGGTTCGCCCCTTTGAAGATATACCATTCATCCTTGACTCCGTCTGCTGCAGCATCATCCAATGCTCCGAAGCAAAGGTTATAGAACATACATTTCATTCCATATTCATGCTGCACACGTATGTATTTTTTCAGTGCTTCGGTATAAACCGGTCTGTTGGCAATATCATTATATACCTCATCAAGTTTGTCCATTGTTCCTCCGAGAGGCCAGTGGTGCTTGTTGTGCCAATCATAGAACTGGATGCCGTTGATATGACATCTTCGCAGGAAATCCATCTCCGCTTCGATGACTCCGTCCTGAAGCTTGGAGCTGTCGAAATCGCCGACGAAACCGTAACGCGGGAATCTTGTCCAATCGCTCGATACATCGATAGCGATTGTTCCATAGATGAGCTCACCTTTTTCCTTTTCAACGAATATGTCCACCATATATCCCGTGAAATCCTCCGATGGGGCAGTCCATTGCCATGTTGTTGCGGTGGCATCCTGTATGAGGATGGTCTCGTCGTTGTGGCGGTATCTGATCTTTGCCCCTGAAGGCATGTTGTCGGCTGTGAAATTGACGGTTTCCCCTGGTTTGTAGCAGGATTTGTCTGTGGAAATATTCATGGAAATGGATGAAGACACTTCTGATACTTCGGTTACTTCGGATATGATTTCATCCTTGTTTCCGTCTGACGGAACATTAGGAGCACCGCTCTCCGTGCAAGAGAGCGCGAAGGCGGTGCTGAATACTAATGCTATGAAAGTTTGTCTTGTCATTTCTTGACTATTGAGATTGTTTCATTGAGCTGGTCCAGAGTGATAGAATAGGTTCCAGCCGATGGAATCTGCCATTTCTGGTCAATATCGCCTATTCCGATTTCAAGATATTGTGATTTGAACCACTCATCAGACTTATCAACGAAAAGAAGCCTTTCCTGCTCTCCTGTTGGATTTTTGTCGCCTTTGTCAGCAAGGAACCATGCTCCGTTCCAGTCCGATTTCTTGTCACAGGTGAACTTGAGTTCTCCCGCATTCAGTCCTCCTTCCCATGTGAGAATGTAAGGATTGGAAGCATCAACATTCATTGGAACAGCGTTCGAAAGATCCCAGCCTGCCGAACAAGCACTTCCAATCAGGTATATGCATTCGTATGGAACGAACTCACGCATCATCATACGTTCTTTGCCTTTACGGATATCAACACATATCTTATATGCCTTTGCTGCTTCTTCGTCTTTCATAAACCACTTGTTGTCAGGGTCATAGCCACTTATGAATTCCATTGAAGTGTCTGTAATCGATGCATTTGAGGTTGTTGCCTTGAGCATGTTCTCCCAGCTGCCGTTCGATGTTCCGAACTTGAATTCCCCTCCCTGGTCAAAATATCTTCCCATTCTGAACAGGAATGGGTCGAGAAGGTCTTTCTGCATTGCTTCGAAGCTCCATCCTGTCATATTTCCGACAAGGTAAAGATTGTCATAAGCAGGGGTTTCCGCTTCGCTCTTGCCCCATGAAATCGCTCCGGTGAGGAGGTTTACGTCAACCTTGTATGTATAAGCCTCATCGATGTGGAATTGTTCATCCGGGTCGTCATCGCTGTCCCTGAAAACTAGCTTGCCGTCTGTGCCTTTGTTATATGAAGGAAGGAACTGACCAAGAGTAGTGATGAACTTGAAGTTTCCTTCTCTCATGTTTCCCTGCCATGTGAACACTCCGTTGGATGTACGTGTCATCTCGGCTGCGTTGTCTGCAGACCATCCGTTCGGAGCTGCATCGCCGATGATGTAAAGAGTTTTCGTGACAGGCTCGTAAGTGGAAGCGCTGAACTCAATGATTGATTCTTGAACCTCATCACAATCAGGGACGCTTGCTCTAACCCTGGCCTGGTATGACTGGGATGCTTTGCTGAAATTGTTGCGGATGATGTCGTTCAACTCTTCAACTGTCTTGCTCCACTGATAGATTTGAGTCTGATTGTCAACTGCTATGTAAGATCCAGAGAAGTCAGATCCTGATGGAGCAATCTCC
>JALFNZ010000090.1 GCA_022774085.1 Bacteroidales bacterium | reverse complement strand
ATCTTCAACATTTGCCTTGGCTGTGAGCAGAATTACAGGAATGTGGGAAAGCTGAAGGTTATTCTTAATTTCCCTGCAGAACTCATATCCTGTCTTGTCAGGCATCACGACATCGCTGATGACAATGTCCGGGGCCGCCTCCTTCAGAAGTGTGAAAGCAGAATCGGCATCGTACTTGAATAGAACCTTGTAATATGGAGAAAGCAGTTCCTTCATATACCGTACTACTTCGGTATCGTCATCCACAATGAGGACGGTATGCCTCTTGCTTTCTTCCTTCTCGCTTTTTTCAGGCAATTCCTCATAGCTTATGCGCTGTTTTCTGACGAAATCATTTTCTGGTGAATAATCCTTCTCCTTTTCGGTATATGACGACTCACTTGCCGGTATCAGCAGGGTGAATTCTGCTCCTACGGCATCCTTCCTGTTCGCAGCCTTGAGGTATCCGTGGTGGATCTGTGCGAGTGCGCGCGCATAGTACAAGCCTATGCCGGTGCCCCAGTTGTAAACACCTCTGGTGCTGTTGTCAAGCTGGTAATATCTTTCAAAAATCCTCTCAAGCTGGTCTTCTGGGATTCCCTGACCACTGTCCTTTACCGTAATTTTGATATATCTGGAATCTGTATCCTTGCTGCTAAGATTGAAAATCTTGTTGGCATCTTCCCTTGTGAGAAAATCGAGGCTTATCTCAACCTTGCCTCCACTAGGGGTGAACTTCATGGCGTTGGACAGAAGGTTGAAGCAAATCTTGTCGAGTTTGTCCTGGTCGAACCATGCAATGAGCGAGTCCTCGATGCCCCAGGTGATTAAATCTATGTTCTTTTCCCTGGCCGTGGTCCTGAATAATTCCGCCAGGTAGTTGAGTATTTGTACGACATCTGCCTTCCTGACCTTCAGCTTAAGAGTGTCGTTCTCAAGCTTGTTGAAATCAAGCAGCTGATTGACAAGGCGTAACATCCTTGATATATTCCTTTGCACTATATCAAGTAATCTTTTTTGGTCTGAAGAGATATTGTTTGATTCTGCAAGCTGGGCTACAGGGGCGGAAATCATCGTCAGCGGCGTCCTGAATTCATGGGAAATATTGGCAAAGAAACTCATATTCATTTCATTCACCTTCTTTTCCTGCTCACTTTCGAGTGCAGCTTTCTTCTTCGCCTGGGAAACGGCAATGAATTTTCTCCTGTAATGAACTATGATGGTTACGATGCCCAACGATATTACTATATATATAAGGTATGCCCACCATGATTTGTAAGGTGGCCTTTTGATTGTGACATCGAGGCTTTTCTCTGCAAAGACCTGTTTTTGGTCGATGCTGGTGATCCTGACCTTGAATTTGTAACGCCCGGATGGAATGTTCGCATAATTTGCTTCCCTGTTGTTATGGGCATCAATCCAGAATTTGTCGAAACCTTCGAGCATATATGAATATCTCACCCTCTCGAATTCGCTGAAATCCAGAGCAGTAAATGCAATTGCAAAGCTGTTCTGGCTGTATTTCAACTTTATTTCAGGGTTGAATTCCATGGATTTGGATATGCAGCCGTTTTCAGAAGGGGTGATGATGCTGTTGTGCACCTTCAGCGCTTCAAACATCAGAGGGATGTTCAGATTGGTCATGATGGCCACCGGGTCGAAAAGTGTAAGTCCGTGTGTGCCTCCGAAGGCCAGCATCCCATTTGTTGTGTGGCAGGAGGATCTGTCGTAGAACTGGTTTCCTCCGATCCCGTCGGAAGCAAAGAAGTTGATGAATTTGCCGACGGTCCTGTCGTATTTGCCGAGGCCGTATTGGGTGCTTACCCAAAGGTTTCCGTAGTTGTCCTCGGTGATGCTGCATATATCGTTGCATGGGGTTCCGGGAATCGGGCTTAGATTGTTTGCTATAGGGTCGTATTTCAGCAGGCCGTTTGCCACTGTCCCTACCCAGGCCATGCCTTCTTTGTCAACGGTAATGCATGATGGAATGAAGACAGACCTGTTGATGCAATCTGCCCAGTCTGTTTGGGAAATATCGATATGTCTGGCTTTCAGGGTTTTATGGTCAATATGGTATAATCCATAGCCGAATGTGCTCACTATCAGGTCTCCACCAGGGAGGAAATCTATGCCTGCAACGAATGTATATGCCCCGTCGGGGATGCCTAAATCAATGGTTTCGGAGGAACCGTCGCTTCCGAATCTCATCAGATTCATTCCTGTTCCTGCCCATATATGGGAATCCGAATCGGCTCTCATGCATAAAACATAAAGGGTCGGCCATGAGTGGATGCGGTACAATCTGTTTCCATCGAGCCTGTACACGGTCATTCCATTGTCTGACCCCACCCAAAGCAGGCCTTTCTCATCAATGCAGATACCGCTGACGATGTTTTCGTATCTGTCATCAACCTTGTCACTGCCGATGGCTTTTGCCATAGTGTTGGTTTCTGCATCATAAATGTATATTCCGTCCCTGAGAGTGCCGGCGAACAATTTACCGTCCTTTGAGGCATGTACTGCTGTTACCGATTTGCCTTGAAGTGAGGAATTGAGGATGTTGTTGCCGAATCTCTGCTTGTTTGCGTATGTAAGTTCAAATCCTTGGTCAAAAGAACACCACCAGATGTTGCCGAAACTGTCTTCATAGATGTCGTTTAGCTTGAAATCCGGGAGATTGAAATTGAAATCCATGTCTTCCTGATGGGCAAGATGCCCAGTGCGGCAGTCAAAGGAAAACGTACCCTCAGAGTCAGAAATCAACAATATGCTGTAGCCGCAAGTCAGAATTTTTGAAATCGGTTTGCTTGTCAATCTTTTGTCTGTCTGGATATTATGCGGCAGAGGGAGGAATTTTTCGCCGGATGTATTGAAAATATGGATTCCTTTTTCTGAACTTACCCAAATGTTGCCGTCCGGAGCTGTAACTGCTGACAAAAGATTGCTGAAGGGGAGTGATATCGATGAAATAGGTTTCATAGTCCCGATATTATAGCAGTAGAGCCGGTCTGAAAAAATCCACAGCCGGTCATCCGGGGATATGAACATCCTTGAAATACTCTTCCATCCATCGCTGAATATGCTGAGTTTGTTTTCAAAACAGTCTTTCTCAGGGTTATATACGCTTATTGCATCAGATGTGTTTATAAGAATTTTCCCGCTTTTGCTTTCCATAATCTGACTGATGTTCTGGCTGAAGACACCGTAAATCTGGATGGGCTTGAATCTGCCATTGTCCTGATACCGGCAAATGCCGTTGACGGTGCCGACCCACAGGCGACCTTTGTTGTCTTTATGCAATACGGAAATCTGGTTGTCCACCAATCCTGAATTGCCATCGCAGAAGAACTGATGGTATTCTTGTGAATCGAATTTGTTCAAACCCCTGAATGTGCCTATCCATATCTGTCCGCTCGCATCCTGTGTTATAGCGTTGATGCGGTTGTTCGAAAGGGTT
>JALFNZ010000067.1 GCA_022774085.1 Bacteroidales bacterium | reverse complement strand
ACAACCCATTACAAATGGGTGCTCATGGACCCTCATGCTCCTCAGTCAGAAAAGGACATACTTGTGAACGGATGGTTCTCAGCAGGTATGCCTGACTTGAACCAGAAGAATAGACATTTAGCTAATTATTTGATACAAAATAGTATATGGTGGATTGAGTATTCCCGTATTGATGGAATCAGGATGGATACATACCCTTATGCCGACTATGATTTCATGGCACGTTGGTGTGAAGAAATAGAAGCTGAATATCCTGATTTCAATATTGTAGGTGAAGGTTGGTATCCTCGCAATTCAGCCGCAGGATGGTGGCAGAGAAAGTCAAATGTCAATGAAAAGGACTCCAAACTCAAGACGGTGATGGATTTTGACATTACGTTTACTGCAAAGAAAGAAATCCTGAAAGAAAGCAATACCAAGGAGGGACTTGAATCCGGACTATTTAAAATATATGAATGCCTGACTCAGGATTTTCTTGTTCCGGAGCCTGAAAATGTTCTGGTTTTCCTTGATAATCATGATATTGCCCGCTTTATGGAGCCTGGAGAGCCTATGTGGAAATTCAAACAAGGTCTTGCATTCCTGTTGACCACAAGGGGAATACCTCAAATGTACTATGGCACTGAAATTTGCATGGCAGGAGCCGACCAGCTGAGAGGGGACTTCCCAGGGGGCTGGAAAGAAGATGAGAAGAATGCATTTACGGCAGAAGGAAGGAGCGAACTTCAAAATGAGTGCTGGAATTATGCAAGCAAACTTCTCAATTGGAGAAGGACTTCCAGACCAGTGACAGAAGGCACCATGATACATTATACTCCTGATGATACTTCAAAATGTTATGTTTATGCCAGAACCTATGGTGAGCAGACTGTGCTTGTAATCCTGAACGGAAGCGATACTGTCAGGATTCTTGACCCTGCAAGATTCTCGGAAGTCATAGGGGGGAACATGACAGGAAAAGATGTTGTCAGCGGTGAAGTCATACCTCTCACAGCACCTGTAGTAGTCGCTCCAAGGGCAGCTTATGTACTTGAACTTAGCAAATAAGATGAAAATGAAATACTTAATCAATACTATAATATGTTTATCATTCTTGCTGCTGCCGTCACTGTCTGCAATATGTAAGGATAATCCGGTTGCCAATGCAGATGCGCAAGTGATAGTCGGCAAGGCCAGATTTACGGTGCTTACAGACAGACTCATCCGAATGGAATGGTCAGAGAACGGTGTGTTCGAGGACAATGCCACCCTCGCTATTGTCAATAGGGAACTCCCTGTTCCATCCTTCTCACAAAAGAAAGCTGGTGATGGCGTTATAATAAAGACTAAAAGCCTCATTTTGGAATATGATGGGACCGGACGTTTCGATGAAAACAATCTGAGTGTCTCCTTCATGCTCAATGGAAAGAAAGTCCTCTGGCATCCAGGCATGGATGATTCTGCCAATCTGATGGGTACAGCCAGGACACTTGACGGGTGTCAGGGATATGACAAAATCAATAACAATGATCCCATGGAAACCGGCATTGTGTCAAGAGATGGATGGGCTATTGTGGATGAGAGCAAGAGACATATTCTTGTCAAAGATTCATCTGATTGGGGCGAATGGGTTTCGGCAAGAGCTGAAGATGACGTAATCGACTGGTATATTTTTGCTTATGGGCATGATTATCTTTCTGCTGTTACTGACTTCACCAAGGTCGCAGGAAAGATTCCTATGCCTCCGAAATATGTCTTCGGATATTGGTGGAGCCGCTATTGGGCATATTCCGATGATGAATTTCTTGAGTTGGCCAATGAATTCCGCAGCAGGAAACTTCCTATTGACATAATGGTAATTGACATGGATTGGCATGAAACATGGCAAGCCAGTAACAGGAAATATCGTCGTGACGAATTTGGCCAAAGCATAGGTTGGACGGGTTATAGTTGGAACAGGGACCTTTTTGCCGATCCTGAAAGTTTCCTCGACGAACTCCATTCAATGAAATTGAAAACAGCCCTGAACTTGCATCCTGCTTCCGGAATTGGAGTTCGGGAAGATTGCTACAAGGAATTCGTTGCGGATTATCTTTCCAGAACCGACGATTATGACGGCCCTGAAAATTACATTTATAAAGGTGGTGAGCCTACTCGCAAGGGCGCGACTGCCAAACCAGGCTACCATGCTCCGGTTCCTTTCAGAATGAGTCAGCAGGCCTGGGCTGATGCATATTTCAATTCTGTCATACATCCTCTTGAAAATCAGGGCGTGGACTTCTGGTGGCTTGACTGGCAGCAGTGGAAACAAAGCAAATATATTGAAGGCCTGAGCAATACATTCTGGCTGAATTATACCTTCTTCAATGATAAGGTAAGGAGGTTCCGCGATCAGAAGCCAGCCGATTCCCCACGTCCGATGACATATCATCGTTGGGGAGGCTTGGGAAGCCACAGGTACCAGATAGGTTTCTCCGGTGATACCCATATTCTCTGGTCTGTTCTGGAGTATCTTCCATATTTCACAGCCACAGCATCGAATGTGGGATATGGATATTGGGGACATGACCTCGGAGGTCATATGCAAAGGTCAAAGGACCCTACAGATCCGGAACTTTATACAAGATGGCTTCAGTATGGAGTATTCTCGCCATTGTTCAAGACACATTGCACAAGTTCGAATATCATAGAAAGGCGTTTTTGGATGTTTCCGGAACATTACGAATATATGAAGGATGCTCTTGAACTCAGATATGCTCTTACTCCATACATATACACTGCAGCAAGACAGGCCTATGATACGGGTATTTCAATATGCCGCCCTCTCTATTATTACTGGCCTGAGAAAGAGCAGGCATATCAGCGGAAACTTCAATATATGTTTGGAGATGATATCATGGCTGTGACTATCTGCAAACCTGTTGACAAGGAAAGCGGTGTGACTGAAAGTGAAATCTGGTTCCCTGAGGGATGTGACTGGTATGATATGTCCCACCATCAGATCCATCGAGGAGGAAGCACAAGGACCCTTGCCTATTCCATCGCCCAGAATGCCTGGTTTGTGAAGGCCGGTGCCATCATCCCTATGGCTGAGGAAGGTATCCAGAATCTTCAGGACAAATCGGACAATTACAGGATTTTCATTGCACCGGGAAAAGGAAAGAGTTCATGTAATCTTTATGAAGACGATGGTACAAGCCAGGCTTATGACACTGACTACGCTATAACAAAGATAAGCAAGAATGCCACTTCTTCGTCTTTGAATGTGACAATTTCCCCACGTGAAGGTCATTATGAAGGAATGTCACAAGAAAGACAGTTCACAATAATAATAGGTGGACTTTTAAAGAAACCGTCATCAGCTGTTTCAAACGGGACAGTTTTGGATATTGAATACAATGCAGAATACCGTGAGGCCGTTGTCTGTCTTCCTGCTCATTCTTCTAATCAAGTGGTTAGTATGGTTGTTAAATATTAGGTAATTATTCTACGAATTTGCAGGTTGACAGATATCGGCTGCGGCTAAAACGACATTAAATTAAAAACTACTCTCATATGAAGAAGTCCATTATCATATTATCAGTCATTGCTGCCTGGTTCTTCCTTGCCGTTTCAATGACTTCATGTTGTGGGGTCAGAAGGGTTGAAGTACCTGATGCCCATGATGTTGTAATGTATCAGATCAATCCCAGAGTATTTGCTGCCAATAATTCTCTCCAAGCCGTCACTCAGCGATTGGATTCCATCAGCGACCTTGGAGTGAATGTCCTTTGGTTCATGCCATTATATGAAATAGGACAGGTCAAGACGGTGAACTCTCCATATTGTATCAAGGATTATAAGTCCCTGAATCCGGAATTTGGAACTTTTACTGATTTTGACAAACTTGTCAGGGAAGCACATCGCAGAGGAATGAGTGTCATCATAGACTGGGTTGCCAATCATACTTCATGGGACAGTGAATGGATTCAAAAGCATCCTGAATGGTACACACAAGATTCTCTCGGAGTCATAATTAGTCCTGCCGGTACAGGTTGGAACGATGTTGCTGACTTGAATTTTGACAATATGGAAATGAGGCAGGAGATGATTGAATCCATGAAATATTGGGTGTTGGAACACGGTGTTGATGGATTCCGTTGTGACGCTGCTGATTTTGTTCCGTTTGATTTCTGGAAACAGGCAGTTGATGAATTGAGGGCACTGCCGGATTGCAATCTTTTGCTTCTTGCGGAAGGGCGCAGAAAAGATCATTTTGATGCTGGCTTTGATATGAATTATGCCTGGGGATATCTCTCTGCATTGAGAAGAGTATTCCGCAGAGGAGCATCTGTTTCAGCCCTTGTTCAGGCAGACAGCTCAGAATACGCCGGTGTTGACCCCGACAAGGTCAAGCTCAGGTTCATTTCCAATCATGATGAATCTGTAAGACGGTCGGCCGTTGAGGAATTCGGTGGCGAGAGGGGTGCCATGGCTGCGTTCATAGCCACAACATTTATCAGAGGCGGAATGCTTATATATGATTCCCAGGAAGTTGGTTATGTGGGAGGTATCGATTTCTTCAAATATGTCCCTGTCGATTGGTGTGCAAACAGTGCATATCTGGAGGAATATAAATCAGTTGTCAAGTTCTATAATGACCATCCTGCTGTCCGCCGTGGACATCAGGTCATCTATCCTCACGATGATGTTCTTATGTTTGAAAGGGTTTGGGAGGATGACCACGTGCTTGTGCTTGTCAATCTTCGTGACAAAGAAATTGAAGTCACCATTCCAGATGACGGAACAAGATATTTCCTGAAACCATATGAATATATTCTTGAAACTAAATAATTCCAAAATGAAAAAGTATTTTATTGCCTTCATATCCATGATGATACTTGCTTTTGGACCGATGATGTCGGCAAAGGAAGCAGGTCAGGATAAAATCACAAGAATTGAACCTCCTTGCTGGTGGACTGGAATGAAGACCAGCCTGCAACTAATGATTCAGGGCCCGTCAATCAGTGAATATTCTGTAGAGTTCAAGAGCAAGGACTTGAAAGTCATATCTGTACACAAGGCGGATAATCCAAATTTTCTTTTCGTTGACGTTGAGGTCTCACCCGATGCCAAGGGAGGCTATTATGATATTCTGTTTTCAAAAGGCCGGGAAAAATTCACCCACAGATACCATATCGGCCACAAAAGCACTGAACCACGGGAAAGTTTTTCTACAAAGGATGTGATATATCTTATCGTACCGGATCGTTTCGCCAATGGTGACCCGTCCAATGACAGCACTGAGGCAACAACTGAAAAGGCTAATAGAGAAAATCCGGGCAGCCGTCATGGAGGTGATATCCGCGGTATCATCAACCATATGGATTATATCTCTGACTTGGGTGCTACCGCCATTTGGATGACTCCACTTCTTGAGGATAATGCAAGGCGTGGCTCCTATCATGGATATGCATGTACAGACTACTACAATATCGACTCACGTTTCGGAAATAATGATGAATATCGGGAGATGGTACAGGTCGCTCATGCAAAGGGCGTTAAAGTAATAATGGATATTGTGACCAACCATTGTGGGTCGGAACATTGGTGGATGAAGGATATGCCTTTCAACGATTGGATTCATATTAATGAACCGTATGTGAATTCCAACCACATGTATTCCCTTGCTCTGGACCCGAATGCTTCGACTGCAGACAGGAAGCTGATGGAGGAAGGCTGGTTTTCAAGGGGAATGCCGGATATGAATCTCGACAATCCTTTCATGCTCAAATACTTCCAGCAGTGGGCAGTGTGGTGGATTGAGTTTTCAGGTCTTGATGGATTCAGGGTGGATACCTATTTCTATAATGAAAAATATCCTATGTCCCAGTGGTGCAAGGCTGTCACTGACGAATATCCCGGATTCAATATAGTCGGTGAAAACTGGAATGCAAATCCGGATATGGTGGCCTATTGGCAGAAGGACAATCCTAATCCTGACGGATTTAATTCCAATCTTCCTTGTCTTATGGACTTTCCGCTTCGTGATGCCGTAAACAATGCTCTGTCTCTTCCTCTTCCGTCAGAACTTGCTGAACCTGCCGAGCCTCAGTCTCAGCGTGGCCAGCGTCGGGGACCTGACATGACAAGTGTATATAATGTGCTTGCACGTGATTTCCAGTACCATGATTTGGCTAATATGATGATTTTCTGGTCAAATCATGATACCCCGAGAATCGGTGATATCTTTGGCCAGAATTATGATAAAATGAAAATCTCATTTGCCATGCTGGCAACCATGCGAGGCATTCCTCAGATGTTCTATGGTGATGAACTCATGTTTGCAATCGGCAAGAAAGGACGTGATGACAGCCGTTTGAGGATGGATTTTCCCGGAGGATGGGAAGGTGACCAGATGGATCTGTTTACAGAGGAAGGCCGTAAAGCAGCAAGTTCTGTTGAAGGGTGGACTGGAGCATCAGAACTTCATGATTATGTCCGTACACTACTGAATTGGAGAAAGGGCAAGTCTGTGATCCATAATGGAAAAACAATGCATTTTATCCCAATAGACAATACCTATGCCTATTTCAGATATGACGACAATGATGTGGTGTTCGTGTTTGTGAACAATTCAGAAAAAGCGGCAAGCGTAAATTGGTCGAGGTATGCTGAAATCAATTCTGGTCTTGGTGAGGGCCGGAATGTAATTACAGGTGAGCGCACTACTTTGACAGATGACACAATGGTCCCTGCCAATTCTGCTCTTATTGTCGAATATTCCAGATAAATCATTCACCAATCCAGAGCATGAAATCTTTTGACCGTGCTCTGGATACTATAAAATCGATATTGACCTTATTGTCAGAGTCTCCGGACTGGCAACTTGCTGAAAGAACAAGTTGTCCGTTCGGAGATTTTGTTATTTTGCTGACTATATCCTTTGAGATGATGATACTTCTGGAAATCCTGAAGAACCTCTCAGGATCCAGGTCAGACATGATATTGTCCAAAGATTTGTCAAGGGAATATCTGGTTCCGTTTTTTACAACGACAAAACTGTCTTTTGATTCCGAAATGAAGTAGGAAACATTGTTTATGCTGACTGGAAGTATGTATCCGTCATTGTGTACGAGAATCCGGTCTTTATATTCTCTGGTTTTTGTTGTCAAAGCGCGGATGAGATTGTCGATATCCGTGTTTTCTTTTTTTAACATACATCTTTCGACAGCCCTTTTCAATGCTTCCTCCTGAATAGGCTTGAGAATGTAATCGACACAGTTGTTCTCAAATGCTTTCAGCGCGTATTTGTCATACGCGGTTGTAATTATTACATGGCATTGAATCTCAGTAAGATTGAATATTTCAAAGCAATATCCATCGACCAGGACAACGTCCATGAAGATGAGGTCTGTATCTTTCTTATGTGATTTCAACCATTCTACACTTTCTTTCACGCTGCCAGTCTTCTGGACAATTTCAATGTCAGGAAACAAATTCAACAATGTTTCTGCAAGGTGCTCTCGAGCCATGTACTCGTCTTCGATAATCATTGCTTTCATACTGTCAGAAAATTTCATGTAGGGTTTCAAAATCATATAAGGGGAATGGACACTTTATATTCGCAATCGGTCTGGCTGATGTATATTTCCATGCCGCATCTTTCTTTGTAGCTTTGTTTGATATATTCAAGGCCATGCCCGGTAGATTCCACAGGTGATAATCTGGGAATGAGATTGTTCACTACAGTGATATTTTTACCATCTGTGGATATGCTAATCCTTAGAGGGTTGTTTTCCTGTGTGGAATTATGCTTTACAGCATTCTCTACAAGGAGTTGAATGGAGTATGTGCAGATGAATGATTCCATGTCATTTTCCCTGATGTCATATGAAACGGATAATCCGTCAGGAAATCTTACTGTAAGAAGGTTGACATACATCTTGACATAGGTCAGTTCCTCGCGGAGTGTGACGAATGCTTCATCTTCATACTTTAACATGAACCGATATACTCCAGCAAGGTTGTTGATGAAGTTACGCGCATCTTTGTTCTTGCCCTCTGCCACCATGCAGTCCAGAATATTCAGATTATTGAACAGAAAGTGAGGACTCATCTGGCGTTTGAGACTCAGGTACTGCATTTTTGCCTGGTCAGCCTTAGCCCTTTCTTCAATAGTCCTTGCATTTGCCTCAAAAGCATAATTGACAAGTAAAGCGATGGACCAGGCCGTTGCTTCGATAATCAGGGATGCCACGTAGAGCTCTATGAAAAGATTCAGTGAAGAGACGTTTCCCACGTAAGCATTTCCCCGCAGAAACAGCATGAGAAATCCTGAAACGACCGGACACATGACAACAAACAAGATCAGGAAATCATAGAAAGCTTTGTGTTTGACATGCCTTCGGCTTTTGCTTGGGTTTGCAGTCAGGAAAATCGATAGGCAAACCATAATCAAAAGTGTAGTCGGGTGTTTGAAGAATATCGTGATTGTCTCATTCAATTTCTTGACAGTGAACAGGTTGTTTGTGATATAATCCTCAAAGACTATCCTGACTGTAAGGATTATGAAAGATGCCACTGTCAAATAAAGAATGTATTTTTCTTTTATCCGATATGAGTCATTGCCTGCTGGTTTCAGAATTTTTCCGATAAAGGTCAGGCTATATCCCAATATGCATGTTGTCATGAAGGTGGACAATGGCCCGTTGATACGATTCCTTCCTAATATATAATGGAGGAGATTCAACAGTTCAGTTCCAAGGAATGCTCCCAAAAGATTGACCAGGATGATGCAGATGACAGTCGCTTTGATATCCAGTTTTTGTCTTATGCAAACCAATGTGGTCATTGCGATGGACAATGCCGTGAGGATGTATGTGCTGCTGATGTTTGCCTTTCTGCACATCAATATAGCCAAGATGTGCAGAAAGGCAAAAATTATAATAATCCAGATTAGATTAATCCTCTTTGTGGCAGCCATGGGAATCAGTTGAAAGTGTCTGGCATGTGGTTATTGCCTGGTGCACCTGATCACGCAGCTTGAATATACTCCTTTGAGTTTGAGCTCAAGTCCGGTGTTCATGAGGAAGCGGCCGGTGAAAGTCTTGCCTTCCCATGCTTCAGGAGATTCCACTCTGTTAAGTTCCGTGAGAGTGTATTTTGCATCAGGGTCAAGGCCGTCGAAACGGAAGATTGGCCAGTCCTGCTGCTTTGCATATTGGCGGAACTTGTAGGCAAAGAATACGGCCTGCGACTTGTCTTCAGCTACGATGATCTCGCTGGCAAAGCCATTGTCCTCATAAGGAGAGAGTATCCTGTAAAGGTCTCCCTGCTGTACAATCGGGCGGATTTCCTTGTAAGTGCTGAATGCATTCTTTGCAAATTTGAATTCTTCTTCATTCAGGTCTGAAGGCTTCATTTCCATTCCAAGCCGGCCTGTCATGGCTACGTCGAAACGGAATTTCAGAGGCAGTTCGCGGCCTGTCTGATGGTTGGGCGAAGCGCTGACGTGCTGAGCCATTGCACATGTAGGGAAGAACATGGATGTTCCCCACTGGATGAAAAGGCGCTGCTCGGCATCGGTGTTGTCACTTGTCCAGAATTCGTCGAAGTAAGGCATGAGTCCGTAATTGATACGACCGCCGCCGCTTGCACAGTTCTGGATCACGAGGTCCGGATATTTTGCACGAATTCTTTCAAGGGTCTTTATCAGACCGCGGTGATAGTCCACATAGAGGTGGCTCTGTTTGTCTGCACTCAGGTATGAAGAGCCCACTGAATACACTTCCATGTTGCAGTCCCACTTGATATAGTAGGTTTCAGGTGTTTCCGTCATGATGTCATCAACCACCTTGAACACGAAATCCTGGACTGCAGGATTGCTCATGTCAAGTATGAGCTGTGTGCCTCCGCGTCCGCAGACCACATCTCTGCCAGGATTGCTGATTACCCAATCAGGGTGTTTTTCATAGAGCTCACTGAGGGTATTTGTCATTTCAGGTTCAATCCATATGCCCCATTTGAGCCCTCTTTCTTCAGCTGCTTTCTGCAATGACGGTACTCCGTCCGGCAGTTTCTCGCGGTCAGTAACCCAATCTCCCAAAGCGCAGTTGTCAACACTGCGTTTGTATTTGCCGCCGAACCATCCGTCGTCCATTACGAATAGTTCTCCGCCAAGGGCCTGCACGCCATCCATCATTTTTTCCATCCCATCCTGGCTAACATTCAGATAAACGCCTTCCCAAGAGTTCAGAAGGGTCTTGCGGAGAGCCTGGCCATTATGAATCTTACCATCAAGGCGTGCCCATCTGTGATAGTTGCGGCTTACTCCTCCCTTGCCTTCATTGGAATAAACCATTGCAAGGGCAGGTGTTGTGAAACTTTCTCCTTTTCCAAGAGTGTAGCGGCTGCCTGTTTCGTTGATACCGCATACGAGGTAGTGGTATTTTTCAAAATTGGTATTGACCGTCATTTTGAAATTGCCGCTCCAGCAAAGTACCGCTCCCACTGTCCTTCCACTGTTCTCACTTGGCTTGCCGTCAAGGGAGAGCATGATGTTCGGACGGTTCAGGAATGCATTCTTCGGGCAGGCGATGTCGCTGACTTCAAATACACCTTTATTGAGGGGTTCTTCTGTCAGATAGCCTTCCGTTGCCCATTTTCCATGTATATGGCTCACCCAGACATCTCCCTGGCGGAATGGCAGAGCTGCACTGGCGAATTTCTCGAGGGTCACAGGTTTCTTTTCGCCGTTTCGGATTACAGTCCACATTTCCATGACATCACAGTTGTCGTATGTCCTGTAGCAAAGATCCACCTCGAAATTGTGTTTACTGTCCTTGGTGGTGATTACCCAGTCGTGTATTCCGTCTTTCTCATTGTATGTGTCGCCGACATAGCACAGGTCGGTGCCCAAATCTCCGTCTGAGTGGACTACGCTCAGAGCGAATGAATTGAAAAAGTCTTTTCCGTATCCGAAGCAAGGATAGGCCGGTGTTCTGCCAATTTGAGCATTCTTCACCTGGGAGGCATCTTCAATACGGTCTCCATAATACTGTACATACACTGTCTTTCCTTGCTCTGCTGTAAGGAGCAGAGTGGTGTTCGGAGTGTTGACCAGAATATTTTTCGCTCCAGCAGTCAGTGCTGCAAGTGCAAGGATGATTGATAAAAGTGTTCGTTGCATATGTGGTTAATTTAAAAATAGTTTCTTATGTCAGACCCTCAGGTTTGAAGAAGGGCTGTGACTTGTTCTACAGTAAGGGCATTTTCGATGCGGAAAACACCGCTTGCAGAGCGCTGAAGACTGTCCAGATGGGCCCCGCTTCCGAGTGCCTCTCCCAGATCGCGTGCAAAGGCTCGCACGTAAGTCCCTTTGCTGCAGGCAATTCTGATCACAGCACGAGGCAGCCCGAGGGCAGTATTGTCGGTAACGTTAATTCTTGATGAGGCGGTTGACAAAGTGGCGATGCCAATAGATTTTTCTGAGGTCTGACTTGCCGCAGCTGCCGTCTCTTCCGCAGGACTGTTTGCCTGCATGCAAGCCGCTGCCGAGAATGAAAGCAGTTCCAATTCCGTGATGCGGATTCGGCTTGTACGGATAAGCTCGCGTGCAGCCTCATCCATCGAACCGCCTTCCTTGTATAGCTTGCGGGCAAGTTCATAGGCTCTGACACCGTCCACAGACTTGGCAGAAAACAGTGGTGCCACCTGGTCCTGCTCTCCTACAAAGCCGGCAAGGGCTTTACGGACAGCCTCTTCATCAATATGTTCATGCGGAAAGAACCTGTCGATTTCCTTTTCCAGGTCATATGAAGGGGTAGTCGCCCCGAAGCTGATTCCAGCCACATACTCCTTGTCATGGGCTTGAAGCGATTCTGCAAGCTTGGTGGCGTTGCCTATGCACACAAGAAGCACTCCCGTAGCCAATGGGTCGAGAGTGCCTGCATGTCCGACTTTGAGATTTTTCTTATTGAAATGCCTTATGGCAGCAAATTTCACCTTTCTTATCACATCAGCGGAAGTCCACCGATATGGTTTATCAACGGGGATTATTATACCCCCGGGATAATCTTCAATATTGTGTGACAGGCTCTTATCCTGCCTTGCAGGGATATATGCTTCCACAAGTGAGACGATTTTGTTTAAAGATACAGTTCAGGATTATCAAAACTGCTCGATTTTTTCAATTCTGCGCTGGTGTCTTCCTCCCTCGAAAGGAGTATCAATCCATACCTTCGTGATATTGACAACTTCTTCAAATGGGATGAATCTTGCCGGCATTACGAGTATGTTGGCATTATTGTGCTGCTTGAGAAGTTTGCCGATTTCCACACTCCAGGCAAGACCGGCACGGATGCCGATATGCTTGTTCAGGCAAAAGGACATTCCATTTCCTGTGCCGCACATTGCAATGCCACACTGGACATCCCCTTTGGTCACCGCCTTTGCAAGAGGGTGAGCTACATCAGGATAATCCATACTGTCAGCAGAATCAGTACCGAAATTGACAACTTCATGGCCCCCATCTTCCAGCCATGCAATCAGTCTGGTCTTATATTCAAAACCAGCATGGTCACTGCATATTCCTATTTTCATATTCTTAGTATATATAATTCAACAGCCAAGGGTATCCTTGATGAACTCAATCCTGCGACTGAACTCTTCCTTTCCGATAAGGGTGACGATGTCAGCAATCCCAAGTCCGCTGGAAGCACCTACGAGGGCAAGTCTGAGGCAGTTCATAACTTTGCCCATAGGCCACTCATTGCCGCGGATGAACTCCTCAAGCGGTCCTTCGAGCGACTCCTTGGTGAACTCACCGTCAAAGGCAAGAATGAAATCAGCCACTTTGAGTGCAAGGCTGTAGTTTTCTTCTTTCCAGAACTTTGCAGCATCCTTCTCCACGAACGAAGCCGGGCTTACAAAGAGGTATGATGCTATGTCCCAGAAATCAGCAACGAACGAAGCTCTTTCCTTTATGAGCCCCACAATGCGGAGGACATAGTCACGAGTAAAGATATGATTTTGGAAATCAGCACCTTGAGCACTTATCTGCGAGCCTGCAGTGAGGGCACATTTTGCACAATCGACAATCTGCATGCCCTTGGACTCCAGAATCGGGATGTATAGCTCAGTAAGCTCCTCAGCAGTCTTGGTCCTGAGATATTCCTTATTATACCATTTTGCCTTGTCAGGATTGAACCTTGCACCTGACTTGATAACCCTCTCAAGTGAGAAAGCTTCGATGAGCTCAGGCATGGTGAAAAGTTCCCTGTCATCACCGGGATTCCAGCCAAGCATCGCAAGCAGGTTCACGAAAGCCTCAGGGAAATATCCGTCCTCACGATAACCCCTTGACACCTCACCCTCGGCATTGGTCCATTTCAGAGGGAAGACAGGGAAGCCGAGACGGTCTCCGTCCCTCTTGGAAAGCTTGCCTTTCCCGTCCGGTTTCAGCAGGAGAGAAAGGTGGGCAAAGCGTGGCATTGTGTCCGTCCAGCCGAATGCCTCATAAAGAAGATAATGAAGCGGAAGTGAAGGCAGCCACTCCTCACCTCTTATGACTTCGGTGATTTCCATCAGGTGGTCATCCACGATGTTGGCCAGATGGTAGGTCGGAAGTTCGTCGGCCCTTTTCCATAGCACCTTGTCGTCAAGGGTCACGGTATTGACCTCGACATGGCCGCGAATCAGGTCATCCATCTTCACTATTCTGCCCTCAGGCATCTTGAAGCGGATTGTCCAGTCCGTGTGACTCTCCAGAAGTGGCCTCCACTCGCTCTCAGGCATTGAGAGAGAGTTGCGAAGCTCCATGCGTGAAGTGTGGTTGTAGATGAAGGTCTTTCCCTCAGCCTCCAGAGCCGCCCTCTTTGCTGAAAGTTCCTCAGCCGTGTCGAAAGCATAGTAGGCAAATCCCTTTTCTACAAGTTCCTCGGCATATTTGCGGTAGATGCTCTTCCTCTGGCTCTGCCTGTATGGAGCATGCGGATGACGCTCCGAAGCAGTCTCAACTACATTGCCCTCAGAATCAACTCCTTCGTCAGGAATAATACCGCACCAGTTGAGTGCTTCAATAATATATTTCTCAGCTCCCGGAACGAATCTCTGGGAGTCTGTATCCTCAATTCTAATGATGAAATCGCCTCCGTGCTGCTTTGCATAGAGGTAGTTGTAAAGCGCTGTCCTGACGCCACCCATGTGGAGCGGTCCTGTTGGTGACGGCGCAAATCTCACGCGAGTTCTTCTTGCCATTATATCTGTCAATTATCCAGTTTTGCACACCATGCACAAAACCGCCGCAAAATTAATAAAAAACTCGATTTTGGCAATTCGAAAAATATGAACTATAGTTTTCAAGGGTAAGCCGCGTCCGGTCTATTCATCCAAAGCCATCCTTCCGCTGGCCTTCCTGCGGATGGCAGCGGTGTTCTCAAGTTCGCTGCGATTCTGTCCTTCGGACACCACCAGCACAGGCTTCACTCCGTCACTGAACAAGTTCTTCTTCCTGACGGCAGCATTGTTGTAACCGATTTTCTCACTCTTGATCTCAGGAAGCTCGATACCATCCTCAGATGAAATCTTTTTCTCATATTTGAAACTGTCATCAATCCAGATGATATTGCCAAGATTGGCATCCGTAATCTGGTCCAGCATGCCCATCTTGAAACCTGTTGCTATGGCAGTAATGCAAATCTTATCTCCGAAATCGGGATCATCTTCGAAAACGATACCGGTCTTGAAATTGTTTGCCTTCCCTGTATATTCTGCTATGAGCTTGTTGATGATTCCGAGTTCGGTCATTTTTGCACCCTGGTTATTCCTGCCCACTGTGATGTTTATGAGCACATATTTGGCAGTCTTAAGGTCGAAATCATTCAGGAGAGGGGACTCGAAAGCATTCCTCACTGCATCGCTCAGCCTGTTCTCGCCTGTACCTGTACCACAACCCATCAAGGCCATGCCGCTGTTTTTCATCATGGTCCTTACATCATTGAAATCCACATTGATATGGCCTTTCTTCTTGATAATCTCAGTGATTCCGCGAACAGCAGTGGCGAGCACTTCGTCAGCCTTAGGGAAGGCATCCTGAATCAGCAGGTCACCGTAGAAATCATAAAGTTTCTCATTGTTGATAATAAGGAGACTGTCAACATTCTTCTCAAGCTCATTGATGCCGTCCACTGCCTTTGAAGCCGATTCGCAACCTTCGTTCTTGAACGGAATGGTCACTACTCCGACGGTCAGAATCCCTTTCTTTTTCGCCATCGATGCAATCACAGGAGCTGCACCGGTACCTGTACCGCCACCCATTCCTGCAGTAATGAAAAGCATCTCAGTGCCCTCAAGAGCCTTCACCGCAATCTCATCCTGCGAATTCAACGCTGCATTTCTTCCCTTGGTAGGATCGCAACCGGCTCCCAGACCTTCTCCGAGCTGGATCTTGATAGGAACGGCGCAACTTTCAAGTGCCTGAGCATCAGTGTTGCAGACAACGAAAGTACATCCTTCGATTTTCTGCCTGTACATATAGTCCACGGCATTGCAGCCTCCGCCACCCACACCGATGACCTTGATGATGGATTTTTCCGGGACCCAGTCTGCAGGGGTTATATCCATATTTTCAAAATTGTCTATATATTCCATAATAATACCTCCTATGCCTCAGGTGATTCGTCAGTTGAAGTGTCATAAAAATTGAAAAGGGTGTTCCTTATTCTGTCCTTCCAGGTGATTTTCGGCTTTCTTGTCTCTTTTTTCGTTTCTTTCTTAGACTCGGTTGCCGGTTTCACCTTCTCGAATTCAAGCAGGGTACCGTCAGATAAGCTGCCTTCCGCCGGTTTGCTGATTTCTTCCGCTGGAGTCTCTTCCTGTGGTATCTCTTCCTGTGGCATTTTTTCAACTTTGACTGGTTCCACAGGATTTTCTATTTCCACTTTACCGCTAATGCCCGCCGCCAATTCATCTTTGTTGATTGCGCAATTGATGGTCTTGTCATGGGTGGCGGCGAGGATGAGTCCGAGCGAAGTACTCGCCGATGTATCCGCGATTCCGTCGCATCCCTGGCAAGAGAAGAGTCCTTTCGGATAGCCTGTCCTTACCTTGTATCCGGAAATATCGTAAATGAAATTGCAAAGATTTGCAGTCTGTGAGGCACCTCCGGTTATGACGATTCCGCTTCTGAGGATGTCGGCGAACTGGCTCTGCTCTATTTCATAGAGAATGGCCATGATGATCTCCTCTATTCTGGCAGTGATGATTTCTGACAAATATTTTACAGGAAGCTGTTTGTCGGCATCAGCGGAATTGCTGCGTATATGTATGATCTTCTCTCCGAGATTCTGGAGTTTCTCAGGCATGCATGCTCCGTAGGCAAGCTTGATGTTCTCCGCAAGGTGGTCGCTGATCTGACATTCGCTCTTGATGTCGTCTGTTATGTTCTTGCCTCCGAACGGGATGGAAGCGAAGTGCCTCATGATGTTGCCGTGGTAAATGGAAACGGAGGTACATCCGCCACCGAAGTCTATCAGGGCCACACCGTTTTCCATTTCGGCATTGGTCAGCACAGCCTTTGCCGTTGAATCCGCCGTAAAGAATTTGCGGATGGCCGGGATGCCGATTCTGTTCATGACATGGTCAATCTTGTTGAGCGACCTTTTGTTGCCAATGAAAACCTTGAAATTGCCTTCAACTGTGTCACCTGTCATTCCGATGATGTCCTTCTCGATAATCTGGAAATTCTCTCCATCCGAAAACGACTGTGCCACAGCACCATAGATAGCCTCTTTCTGCTCATCTGCAAGAGGATAGGACTCCTCTGCAAAACGTTTCAGATAGGATATGTCCTCCATTGTGATTTCGCTGTCCTCGCCCCTTTCCTCAATCTTGGCGGTGTTGCTCTGCACTACGACAGGATATTTCGGCATGCCGACAACAGCAGAGGTAATCTTGATTCCGAGCTCTTCTTCAGCCTCCTGCACAGCCTTGCTGAGAACCCCTGTGACGAGACTCTCATTGAAAACACTGCTGTACCGTATTCCGGCAGAGCCGCATTCCTTGTAATATATGACCTGTACATCCTCTCCGCTTACCTTGGCAACGCTAAGGGCTATTTTCGATGTTCCCAGATCAATGGCTACGATGTATTTTTCCGTAATGTTCATAGCAACTATGTATTAATTGTTATTTCCTTATTGCCGGCAGACAATCTGTCCTGCATATTTCAGATCCACATATTTATAATAACCGGGGTCTTTGGAAGGAGCAATCCAGGTGTAATATTTCTCCATCTTTTCAATCTTCTCCTGAATCCTGTCCGGTTGTCCGAACTGGAATCTTTCTCTTCCTTCACGCGGAATGAGCACGAGTTCTCCGTTGCCCTCCACATGGATCTGTACAATCTTGTTCTTCCATTTCCGGTCTTTCTCAAGGTAGTTGACCACAGTCATGACCTTATCGAACCATTCCTTTTCCTTTGGGTCTTCAATCATTCCTTTGTGACCGCTGTTTGCTTTCAGAGGGATATTCCCGTCAATGACCTGCACATGCGAGGAATACGAACGCTGGAGCGGGAAAATGCATCCCTGGGCATCAGCATAGAAACCTCCGTCGCTCTTCTGGAACCTCACAACAGGTTTCCTCTGGGTGAGCGTTACATTCAGCATCCCGTCCTTAGTCACAAATGCCTGACTTTTCAGAACTGCGCTCCTGCTGTCCACAATCTGTTCTATCCTGGTGAGATTCAGACTGTCGAGCAGAACCCCCTTCACCTGCCCGTAACTCTTGGCGATGAATGTCCTGACATCATTTGCCGTAACGAAACAATTCTGTGCACTGTCAAGAACCGCCACACGCACCCCTTTGCAAACCAATGGCTTGCGCGATTCCCTCCCGGCAATGTAAGACGCACAGAGACAGAGGGCAAGCACACTTGCCGCAACAGCCCTGATGATATATTTCGTTACCTTGCGCATTCTTATCTGATTCTGTTTTCAAGCATTTCAGTTATCGGCCCTATGAAACGGTCTATGTTTCCCGCTCCGAAAGTGATCAGCGTGTCAATCTGCTCATTTTCAAGCTGCTCCATAAGCTGATCCCTGGAAATGAGTACTTTATCCCCACAAGTGACCTTGTTGAAGATAATATCGGACGTAACTCCCGGAATAGGCTCCTCCCTTGCAGGGTAGATATCCAGGAGAATGAGCCGGTCTACTCCGCTCAATGCCTGAGCAAATTCATCGGCGAAATCCCTGGTCCTTGTATAAAGATGAGGCTGGAACACCGCAGTAAGCTTCCTGCCCGGGAATATGTCTCTCATAGCGCTGACAGCGGCTGCAATTTCCTTCGGATGGTGGGCGTAATCATCTATATATGAGCAGGTCGGGGTGTTGACATGTATGTCGAAACGTCTTTTCACACCCTGGAAAGTCACCAACGCCTGGCGCACTTTCTCGCCATCGACTCCGTAAGTCAGGGCAATGGCAGAAGCCGCAATGGCATTCTCGACATTCACCCATCCCGGTATGCCGACCTTGCAGTCCCTGAGTACATTGCCTCTGTAATGCAGGTCGAAAGTGAAATATCCGCATTCATCTTTCCTGATTCTTTCTGCATGGAAATCCGCTCGGACATCGTCATAGGAATAGGTAAGAATCTCGGCCTTAGTATCCTCCGGGCAGATGTCGAGCCCGATTTTCTTGATGACCGTACCTTGAGTCTGTCCCGCGAAAGCCTTGAATGCTTCGATTATATGTGCCTTGTCACCATAGATGTCCAGATGGTCTGCATCCATTGAGGTAATAACGGCTATTGAAGGGTAGAGCTGTAGGAATGAACGGTCAAATTCATCCGCCTCCGCTACAATCACATCGTTTTCGCTTGTGAGAAGGTTGCTGTCGTAGTTCTTGGAGATGCCCCCGAGAAAGGCCGAGCAGCCCTCGCCCGAAGACGTGAAAATATGAGCGAGCAAGGT
Source organism: Bacteroidales bacterium (assembly GCA_022774085.1). Classification (GTDB taxonomy): domain Bacteria; phylum Bacteroidota; class Bacteroidia; order Bacteroidales; family UBA932; genus Cryptobacteroides. The sequence continues at coordinate 16,743 of JALFNZ010000067.1, read as the reverse complement.
GCTCGTCGTGGTTTTTCCGTGGGTACCTGAAACGGCCAGACATTGCTGTCCGGTGGCTATTTCTCCGAGCATGCGGGATCGTTTGACCACCTTGTATCCGTGTTCATTGACATAGACGAGTTCCCCCATGTCCTTAGGTATGGCAGGGGTATATACAACCAGAGTGTTTTCCACATCCTTCGGAATATAATCCACATTGTCCTCGTAGTGGATGCTTATGCCTTCACCCTGAAGCTCCGCTGTCAGGGCAGAAGGGGTCCTGTCATATCCTGAGACATTGTAACCCTTTATATTGTAATATCTTGCAATGGCGCTCATTCCTATACCGCCTATGCCTATGAAATATATGTTCTTATATGATGCCATATTAATCCACAATTTTGTAAATTTCATCAGCTATGGTCAATGCCGCATTCTTCAGTGCCAGAGTGGCGATATTCTTTTCCATAGCTGCTATTTTCTCCGGCTCACCAAGCAGATCGACAGCCACTTTCATCAGTGAATCGGCAGCCTGGTCATCCTTTACCAACATAGCTGCGCCTTTGTTCACAAGTGCCATTGCATTATGTGTCTGATGATCCTCTGCAACATTCGGCGACGGCACGAAAATGACGGCTTTATGTGCTGCACAAAGCTCTGACACTGAGCTTGCTCCTGAACGAGAAATCACAATGTCGGCCGCACAGTAGGCCAGATCCATTCTTTTGATGAAATCGTAATGCCTTATGCCGTCCAGTTTTGCCCCAAGGCCCCTTTGCTCCTGCATGAAAGCATCTATTGAGGCTTTGTAGTATTTGCCGCACTGCCAGATTATTTCCACGTTTTCAGAGCCCGGACATCCGTCGCTTATCCATTTTTTCATGGCATTGTTAAGAGTGCCGCTTCCAAGGCTTCCTCCCACGATAAATATATGTTTCTTGTGAGGATTGAGCCTGTAGAACTCGCAGGCTTCCATCTTCAGCCTGTCTGTTGAGGGCACAATCTCCTTGCGGATGGGGTTTCCGCTCATTACAATCTTCTCTGCCGGGAAGAATCTTTCCATCCCCTCGTATGCGACACAGATGCATTCCGCCTTCTTACCCAATATTTTATTCGTCAGTCCGGCATAGCCGTTCTGTTCCTGGATCAGTGTCGGGATTCCGAGACGGCCTGCAGCCATTAGAAGGGGAGCGCTGGCATATCCGCCTACACCTATGGCAATGTCCGGTTTGAACTCGCGAAGAATCCGCTTTGCCATTCTTATGCTCCTGATCACCTTGAAAGGAAGTGCAAGATTGGATAAAGTGAATTTTCTCTGCAGCCCGGTCACAGGTAAACCGATAATCTTGTATCCCGCTGCCGGAACTTTTTCCATTTCCATCCTTCCGACAGCTCCTACAAACAATATTTCACTCTTGGGGTTCAGCTCCTTGAGCATGTTGCCGATGGACAGTGCCGGAAAGATGTGTCCTCCGGTACCGCCTCCGCTTATGATTGCCCTTATTGGTCTGTACTTTGACATAATTGAGTGAGTTTCATAAATTTATAATTCTTCATCCATTTGAGCGGGATCATCGTTTCCGATGCTTTCCAAAATATCCATGCTCGCCTGAATATCGTCTTTTTCCTGCTCGCCTGCTTTTTCATAAAGCGGCACTGCCTGGGCTTCGGCCTGCCTCATCTGATTGCGGGTCATCTTGCTTATTGTCAGAATGATACCGAATGCAATGCAGAACATCAGGAAGGCAAATGCTCCGTGGCTGACCAGAGGCAGGGTCTGACCGGTCATCGGACCAATGTCAACATTCACGAACATGTGCATGAACGCCTGACCGGTTATCAAAAGGCTCAACCCTCCCACAGCAAGCTTGGTGAACTCCTTCCTGCACATTTTCGCTATGTGTGATCCCCTTGCCAGGAGACTGACATAGAGCAGGATGACAAGGATTCCGCCCACAAGGCCATATTCCTCAATCAGGAAACTGAACATATAGTCACCATAAATATTCGTCACTATATATTTCTGTGTACTGTTTCCGCTGCCTTTCCCGAAAACCCCACCTTCATGGACCGCAATCTTGGCACCGTAAGGTTGGAGAATCTTATCCCTCTCTTGGTAGAATTCGTCAGTACCTTCCTTCAATGTAGAGAGCTTTTCGGTGTCATATTCGATGGTCATTCGGTTGAGCATTGTCGGTATTCTCCCGAATTTCTTGAGAAATTCATTGTCGGTAACATTATACAGGGCGACTCCGCCCACAAGCAGCATCACTCCCGCAATGGCACCAAGCCCGACCTCCCTCAGCGGCACACCTCCGATCATAAGCACCAGAACAAGGATGGCTCCGATGAAAATACCGCTGGAACCGCTGCCCATCAGCACCATAAGGCTGACGATAACCACGGGCATATACATATACAGCACCCTCTTCCAGAACGGCTTTCCCATGAACTTGAACCGCCGAGTCTTTGCGAGGGCATTGGCTATCTTCAACGTCGTCGTCGGGGAATTGGAGGCAATCTGCTCCTGATCTTTCTTGTATGAGTGGCAGGCCCATGCCAGGTACATCACCATGGCAACCTTTGTAAACTCAAACACATGTATCTGGAAGCCTTTGAAACTCAGCGTTCTCCATGCATCGTTGATTTTCTGTGCTTTAATGATTCCGAGGTTCAGGTGAGCATCCAGAATGAAGAGCAGGATAAATGAAAACAAGAATCCGAACTGCGAAACGTTCATGAAGAGTTTCACGGTATTGACCTTCAGGCTGTCCAACTTGTACATTCCCCAAATCACCCCCAGTCCAAGCACCGCAGTGATAATCTGGTCCCGGATGATGTCTATCCTGTCCTTGTTTCCGTCGTTAAGCAGAGGCGTGGACGAGAAGATGGCTAGAACGGAAATCATGATGAGCATAAGGACGATAATCCATACGATTTTGTCGCCCTCGATACTGTCAATGAAATTCCAGAATCTGCTCTTGTTTATGTTCTCCTCCCTTGCGTCCATATCTATAGATTTCTTACAGCTTCCTTGAACTGTCTGCCCCTGTCCTCATAGCTCTTGAACAGGTCGAAACTTGCGCAGCATGGTGAAAGCAGCACAACATCGCCGACCGATGCAAGCGAACTTGCCACCCTTACAGCCTCTTCAGCGGATTTTACATCCTTGATTATCGGAACGATATCCTTGAAACTGTCATGGAACTTGGTGTTGTCCACTCCCATGCAGACCATGGCTTTCACTTTTTCCTTTGCCAGAGGGACGAGGGTCGAGTAGTCATTTCCCTTATCCTTTCCACCGACAATCCAGACAACCGGTTGTGTCTGACACTCAAGAGCATACCAGGCTGAATCCACATTTGTAGCCTTCGAGTCGTTGATATAGAGGACTCCTCCCACACTCAGGACTTTCTCAAGCCTGTGTTCCACTGGCTGGAAGGTTGCAAGTGAAGTTCTGATGGTCTGGTTGTCGATGTCCATCACTTTAGCTGCGATTGCTGCCGCCATCGAGTTATAGACATTGTGCTTTCCGCCCAGGGCCAGTTCGCGGATGTACATATCACACTCGCTCTCCTTGTATCTGACCACCATCTTGTCTTCCTTCAGGAAGGCTCCCTGCTCCACTACGGTTTTCTGGGTGAACGGGAGTTTCTTTGCCTTTACCACTATCTGGTTGAGGTGGTTGATGGTAATCTCGTCGTCGGAGCAGAAGATGAAGCAATCCTCATCGGACATATTGCGCGTGATTCTGAATTTGGACTTCACATAATTTTCCATTTTGTAGTCATACCTGTCCAGATGGTCAGGAGTGATGTTGGTGATGATTGCGATGTCTGCCTTGAAATCATAAACATTGTCCAGTTGGAAACTGCTCAGTTCCAGTACATATATATCGTGTTTTTCTGTTGCAACCTGATATGCATAGCTCTTGCCGATATTGCCGCCAAGACCTACGTTGAGCCCTGCCTGCTGGAGCAGGTAGTAGATGAGCGATGTCGTGGTCGTTTTGCCGTTGCTTCCCGTTATGCAAATCTTCTTTGCATTGTCGTATCTTCCGGCAAACTCGATTTCCGAGATGATACTGATACCGTTTTCTTCGATTTTCTTCACCATGGGGGCTGTCCCCGGGATGCCGGGGCTCTTTATCACTTCCTTTGCATTCAGTATAAGTTCCTCGGTGTGTTTGCCCTGCTCATAAGGGATTTCCCATTTTTCGAGCATCTCTATGTATTTGTCGGCGATTTTCCCCATATCGGAGAGGAAAACATCAAACCCTTTGACTTTTGCGAGGATCGCGGATCCCACTCCGCTTTCTCCTCCGCCTAAAACCACTATTCTGTCCATTACACTGTTATTTTTCTATCATTCCAATATTTGAATAAATAGCTGAAAATCCATTGATTATCGTATTTTTAGCAAAGCGATTGTAATGACCGCCAGTATCATTCCTATAATCCAGAAACGCACCACGATTTTTGCTTCCGGGATGGCCCTGGCCGGCTTCTGGATCAATGCCGGGATGCCCTCTTTCTGGAAATGATGGTGCAGAGGTGCCATCTTGAATATCCTGCGTCCCTGCCCGTATTTTTTCCTGGTCATCTTGAAATAGAAGGTCTGCATCATCACCGACAGACTCTCCACGAAGAAGATTCCGCAAAGGATAGGGAGCAGAAGTTCCTTTCTGATCAGTATCGCACAAACTCCGATTATTCCTCCGAGCATCAGGCTTCCGGTGTCACCCATGAACACCTGTGCAGGGAAGGCATTGTTCCAAAGGAAACCGATGAGGGCGCCCACGAAGGCAGCCATGAAAACCGCAATCTCTCCGCTGCCCGGGATATACATAATATTCAGGTAATTGGCATTCACCACATTACCTCCAAGCCAGGCGAATATTCCCAACACCACACCGACGATGGCAGAAGTGCCGGTCGCAAGTCCGTCCATGCCGTCGGTCAGATTCACTCCGTTAGAACATGCCGTGATTACAAATACAATCATCAGCACATAAATGGCCCATTTGCAATACCATCCCGCGGCACCCTTGAAAGGGGAGAGCCATTTGTAGTCGAACTCATGGCTCTTTACAAAAGGAATTGTGGTCTTGGTGCTTTTGACCATATCCTGTTTTTCCGTGCGGGATACGTCGCCGACAATCCTGGCAGTATTGACATTCAGACTGTCACCCGCAGCGACAATCGATGTAACATGGTCCTTCGATGGCACGTTTACCCTGACAACGATGTCGTCACTGAACCATACCGTGAACCCGATGATGAAGCCAATCAGTGTCTGTGCCAGCAGTTTTGCCTTTGGGCTGAGTCCTTCCTTCTTTTTCTTGAAAACCTTGATGTAGTCGTCGCTCAGTCCTATGATGAAGAAGCCTATTGTGCTGATCAGCAACAATATGGTATATATATTCGTAAGGTCTGAGAACAGAAGCACAGGGACTATGATGGAGAGGAAGATGATGATGCCTCCCATGGTCGGAGTGCCTTTTTTCTGCATCTGTCCCTCCAGACCAAGGTCACGGATTTCCTCACCGATCTGTTTCCTCTGAATCCATCTGATTATACGCTTGCCTGCGATTATGGATATCAGAAGGGCAGTGGTGAATGTGAGTATAGCCCTGAAGGACAGGTAGGTGAACAGGCCCTGTCCGGGAATGTCGTAGTCCGACAGCAATTGGAATATATGGTATATCATCTTGTTTCCTTATTGATTTGGTCGATTATTTCCTTTTCATCAAAATGTCTTTTTTCAGTGCCTATGATCTGGTAGGTCTCATGGCCTTTCCCTGCAAGCAGCAGGGTGGCTCCCGGAGTGGCTACGGCAATGCCCGTCCTTATTGCCTCCTCCCTGTCTTCGATGAAAAGAGATTTGGCTCTGCCGCTGATGTCCATCCCGGCTTTGATGTCGGCCATTATTGCCGATGTGCTTTCGCTTCGGCTGTTGTCGGATGTCACTATTATCCTGTCGGCATATTTCTGGGCTATGGCTCCCATTTCCGGCCTTTTTGTCTTGTCACGGTCTCCACCGCATCCGAACAAGCAGATCAGTTCCCGGTCAGGTGCAATCTCCTTGAGTGTCTTGAGCACGTTCTCAAGTGCATCAGGGGTGTGGGCATAGTCGATGATCACCGAGATGTCTTTCGGACCCTTGATGTTTTCCAGTCTTCCCGGTGCCGGCTTGAGTGTGCTCAGGGCCACAAGTATTTCATCCTTTTCAGCTCCCAGCACCAGTGCCGTCGTATATATCGCAAGCAGGTTGCTTGCATTGTACATGCCTGTGAGCCTGCACCATGTCTCGGTGGAATCAATTTTGAGCATCATTCCGTCGAAGCTCATCTCCATCACCCTGCATGTGTGGTCCGCCATTGAACGGCAAGAATATGTGACCTTCCTTGCCCTGGTGTTCTGGAGCATGACTTCACCGTTACGGTCGTCGATGTTCGTGATGGCGAATGCATCGGAAGGAAGGTTGTCGAAAAATAGTTTCTTGCACCTGAGATATTCAGCAAATGTCTTGTGGTAGTCAAGATGGTCGTGGGTGAGGTTGGAAAAAATACCAGCCTTGAATTTAAGTCCGGCCACTCTTTCCTGCTCCACTCCGATTGAACTTACTTCCATGAAACAGTAGGTACATCCCTGTTCAACCATCTCTGCAAGAAGGGAATTGATGGTAATCGGGTCGGAGGTCGTATTAACTGCCTCGGTCCTCTTGCTCCCAACGTAATTTGCTATGGTGGATAGCAATCCGCAATTGTATCCGAGCATGGTGAAAAGCCTGTAGAGCAGTGTCACTGTGGTGGTTTTGCCATTTGTGCCGGTGATTCCCACAAGTGTCAGTTTCTCGGAAGGCTTGTCGTAAAAATTGGAAGCTATCGTGGCGAGCGCACTCCTTGACGAATCGACTCTCACCAAAGCAACCTCTGACAGATTCTTGCCCTTCAACTGTTCCAGTGCATTTTCATCCTGATATACGATGGCGCATGCCCCTTTTTCCACGGCTGAAGCCATGAAATCATGTCCGTCCACTGCATATCCCCTGACTGCAATGAACAAAGAGCCCGGAACCACCTTCCTGGAGTCATTGCAGATGGAATGAACCTCAGTCCTGATGTTTCCTTGCACCGATGCGACAGCGCATCCTTGAAGTATTTTGTCAAGTATCATCTCAATTCAATTTCAACCGTCTCTCCTTTGCCGGCCTTTGTCCCGGCCTGGGGAGTTTGTCTGTAAACATGTCCGATGCCCTTGTATGAACATCTGTATCCGTTGTTTTCTATGGCATATATCGCATCCATAAGTCCCATTCCTATCAGATTGGGAACACCCCCGCCGGAATATTCTCCCGTTCCGATATATTCGCCTTTCATCTGGGGAACTTTACCAGTCTGACTCAGCTCATTGCCCCATCCGCTGTCCAGCGACCACAAATCATCCACAATCTCCTTATATACTTTCGCCGGGATGTTGCCACCTCCGTAGCTTTCACTTCGGGTAAGGTTGGTATATATGGTGACAATCGCCGTATATTTTGGCTCATCTGCCGGGAAGAAACCGACAAATGTTGCCTGGAACTTCCTGTGTCCGTCAATGGTCTTGTATGGGTCGCTGCTTCCTCCCCTTTCCTCTTTCGGGAGCACGACGCGGGCTGTTCCGGTCTTACCTGCAACGACGCATTTCGCATTTTTCAGCCTGGAGGCCGTTCCTTCAAGGGTGACCATGGTCAGTGCCCTTGTCAGGGTGTCAGCCGTGGCCTTGGAGAATAGCGAGCCGTTCAGTATCTCCGGTTTGTACCTTTTTACAACCTTTCCTTCATCCATCTGAGCATCAATGAGATATGGCTTCATCATCTTGCCGTTGTTTGCAATGGCATTATAGAACATCACTATATTCAAAGGTGTCTCTTTCACAGTATATCCGATGGCTATCGAGGCCAGGTCAGTGATTGTCCAGCTTTTGCTTTCCGGATCCGGGAGCGAGGACACCGTTCCTCCTTTCTCTACCAGGTCGAATTTATACGAGTCATTGAGTTTATATTCATAAAGCCTGCTGACATAGTCTTTGGCCTGGTTCCGGTAGTTGTCCATTACAAGGGTGCGGAACACATAGTTCGACGACCTTTTGAATCCGTCCAGCACGCTGATTGTCTTCTTGCCTGTATTCCTTTCGTACCTTACAATGCTCTCGTCCCTCGGAATTTTCTTCATATCCTTCATCACACCACCGTTGGTCTCGATTTCGGTATCAAGCCCCACCTTTCCGTCTTCAAGCAGGATGGACAAGGTAACGGACTTGAAAATCGAGCCAGGCTCTCCTGCTCTTCCCACCGCCATGTTGAAATACTCTCCGATATTGCCCTTCTTGTTCCTGGACAGGTTGACCATGGATTTTATGGCTCCGGTCTTCACATCCATCACCACGACACAACCTCCTTCAATTCCCTCATCTGCTTCAAGTTGCTTCCTGAGAGCCCTGTCTGCTATATCCTGCATGTCGATGTTGATGGTAGTCCTTATGTCCAAACCGTCTTCCACCCTGACGGAGGTACTGTCAGGGTCGGCAATCCTTCCATGGTCCGTCCTTTTCATCCACTCAACTCCTTCCTTTCCATGTAGAATGTAGTCATATTGGCCTTCGACTCCTACGAACCTGTTTCTTTCCGGGTTGTCCTTGTCCACGGTTATATCTCCTATGAGACGTCCGGCAAGGTCCCCGTAAGGGTATTGCCTGGTCATATGCTTGTCTTTCTTAAGACCGCTCTTATATCGTCCCTCCTTGGCAAGAGGAAGCTGGTCGATGCGCATCAATGTGCTGTGGTCCAGGTCTTTTGCCAGAAGCAGATTCCTTCTGCCGTCTCTGTTTGACTCCCTGTTGGAAATGATGGTCCTGTAATAGTAGTTCCCGTCTTTCCCTTCTTCCTGTAATATCTCGGCCAGTCCCTTGCACATGAGCTTCAACTTGCTCCTGAAAAGGGTTTCCAGCGAGTCGCGTTCCTTTGCACTGAAGGTGTTGAAATAGCTTTTCTGTATGGTGCAGTCCATCCTGAGGTCATACAGCGGAGTGGATATGGCAAGTAACTTTCCGTTGCAGTCAAGGATTGCACCTCTTTCCGGTTCCAGTATTTTTTTCTCTACGCTGGGACGGAAGTACTTGATATAATTGCTGTCCGGCTCCCATATCACCTGAAGCTGGACTATCCTTATGATGAGTACCGCAGACAGGACCAGAAACAACAAATAGATGAACCACAGAATCCTGCTGATTCTGTGCTCTTCGTTGTTTATGTTGTTTCCATTTTCCATTTTTTCTGCTTTTATCTGTCATTTCTTCAATATGTCCGCCGGTTTGTCAGGCGCCTTGACCCTCGAACCTTCATCCTGGAGCATCTTTTCAACAGTACTGATACGGCTAAGTTCCACTATATCGAATGTTTTCTTTGCATTATCTATCTGCAAGATTTCGATGGTAGCTTTGTTTGTTTCCATTTTCAGCATTGTCTGCTCAATTTTGTAACTCAGCCAGATGCTTATCCATGCCAGGATGAACAGGTGAAGGATGAAAGGGAAGAGTTTATCCATTCTCAACCTGAGGATTATGTCACCCCGGCCGAATGATTTCAAGGTTTCGGCCAGGACTCTTCCTATCTTGCTCCAGTTCATGACTCACCTCCCTTTTCAGCTATCCTCAGTTTGGCACTTCTCGCTCTGGTGTTTACGGCGATTTCGCTTTCCTGTGGCAAGATAGGTTTTTTGTTCACGGCCTTCAGCGGGGTGCTGATATTGCCGTAGAAGTCTTTCTCAGTCTTGCCTTCGATGTTACCTGTCTTAATGAAGTTCTTGACCATTCTGTCTTCAAGGGAGTGATATGTAATCACCACCAGTCTGCCTCCCGGCCTGAGTGAGGCGGCAGCTCCGCTGAGGAACTTTTCAAGAGACTTCATTTCCTGATTCACCTCGATTCGCAGGGCCTGATAGACCTTTGCAAGGAATTTGTGTTCGGCAAATTTCGGAAGTACCTTCTCAATGGCTTTGTCAAGCTGGCCGGTTGTGATGATTCTTTCCTGCTCCCTTGCCCGGCAGATCAGTTGAGCCACTTTTCTGCTATTGTCCACTTCTCCGTAGAGCTTGAATATCCTTTCGAGGTCCTCCGGATCATATCCGTTTACAATGTCTTCGGCCGTTGTTCCTCCTTCGGTGTTCATCCTCATGTCCAGTGGAGCGTCGTATCTGAATGAAAATCCTCTTTCCGGAGTGTCGAACTGATGGGATGACACTCCCAAGTCAGCAATTATTCCATCGATTCCTTCTTTGAAGCCTTCGTTCAGAACGTGATTGTGTATCCAGCGAAAATCGCTGCGTATCAGAGTAAGTCGTTGGTCATCAATGCTATTGGCCAATGCGTCCGCATCGCGGTCGAACGCGAGCACCCTGCCTTTGGGTGATAAGCGTGAAAGTATTTCGGCAGTGTGCCCGCCTCCGCCGAAGGTGGCATCAGCATAGACCCCATCCACGTTTTGCACGAGGGCGGTTACACTTTCGTCCAATAGAACTGATGTATGATATTCTGACATTTCCGGTCCTCCTCTTATTAGAGATTTTCTGACAACGAACCGGCAATTGATAAGAATTCTTCGTTTGAAATGATGTTGGATTCAAATTTATCCTTGGCCCAGATTTCGATTTTGTAATCGTTGCCGGAGAATACGACTTCCTTGCCTGTTCCTTCCTGGCTCACGCCAATCATCTCAAGAAGTTTTCTTGGAATGGAGATGCGTCCGAGCTTTGCATCAGGCTCGACTATGCTGCTGTTGAACATATATGCTCTCCAAAACTTAGCGTGCTCCCTGTTGAAGGCAGGGTTGAGCTTGGATCTGACTTGCTCGGACTGACGTTCCCACTCGGCGTAGGTAAACATTTCAAGGCAGTCGCTGAAGTTCTCCTTTCTGATTACGAACCTCATGTCTGAATCGGCTGGCATAATGCTTTTGAAGGCGGCAGGCAGGATTACTCTCCACTTGTCGTCAACTTTTGCAGTATATTCTCCGATGAATCTGACCATGGCTCTGTTATACTTTCACGCTAATCACCGCAAAAGTAAACAAAATTTTCCATATTCTTCCACTTTCCTCCAAAATTTTCCACACACTTCATCAATCGCCTCTCACTCAAGCCACTTCCAGACAAACACTCCATCACCGCTCTGTTCTCATCTGGCTTATGAGATGGTTTGGGTGATGATTCCGGCGATGGCTTATGCTATGGTTTGGGCGATGGTTTTGGCGATGGTTTCGGGCTGGAGGGCATCGACATGGACGGTGTGGGTGGCGGCGGATTCGTATATGCCTGAGCGGCGTGCCATCAGGGTGCGGATGCGTTCCCTGAGTGCAGCTTCGTCATGTGCGCCTTCGAGCATGGGCCTGCCGTCTGCCTGACCGGACAGATTCCGCACGAGGGTGTCTTCCGAGGCCTTGAGATAGATGCAGACTGAGCGGCCTTGTAGCAGCTGCCGGCAGCGCTCGGTTGTCAGCGTTCCTCCGCCGAGCGACAGCACTGCGCTCCGGTTTGTCCTGGATTCCAGGAAAGTCTCCAAGGTCTGCGCTTCCATCCGACGGAATGCCTCTTCGCCCTGCGATGCAAAGATTTCGGGAATTGTTATCCCCGAGTTCTGCTCAATCAGGCTGTCCAGATCATAGAAATCCACGCCAAGCCTGCGGGCAAGAATCCGCCCTACCGTGCTCTTTCCGCATCCCATGAAGCCTGCGAGGGAGATAACCTCCCCCGAAATTTTAGAACAAAGTGAGCTGATCGTCATCTGCATCAATGTCTATAGGATCCTCAACATCGGAATTGTCGATTTCACCTGCCTGGTTCTCAATGACTTCCGGCTCAGACTCCGTAATGTCGTCCTCAGGCTTGCGGAGCGGCTCTATGAACTTTATATCCTTTATGTCATACTGGCTGGCCTTCTTACCCTTTGCCTGAATGCCTTTCTTTCCGATGAACTCTTCAGCATCAATCTTCTCGGCTTCACGATGCTCATACTTTCCTCCGAAAATCACCTCAACCTGAGGGTGCCTGTCATCGCTGACAGCCACAAGGAACGATCCCTTGGTATCGGAAATGAAACTTACAGAAGTGTTGTCACTGACATCGAACGAGAACCTCTTGATATAGAACGCCTCCACGCCCTTGTCATAGTAAAGCGCCGTGTAAGTCTTGTTCACATCAAGCTTTTCAATCTTGAGCAGATCACCCTGATATCTGTTGCTAAGGTCAAACGAAGTTGTATAATAAGTACCGTCGCGGAAAATGGCAAGTATATGGTCTCCGGTATTGAACTGGCCGAGATGTATGCCCCTGCCGTCCTCGTTCAGCCTCTGGATGTCTTCATCAAACCATATATCCTTTCCTCCTATGGTCGATATACCCTTGCTCTTGAGCATTATCTTCTGGATAGGGTTCTTCGAAACAAGGTTGCCCCTTGAGGCGCGTCCCTTTATTCCGAGCTGTGAGAAATCATACTCGTCGATTGTCTTTTTGAGCTTCGGACGCGGCCTGAAATATATCTTGACAGTCTCGGCCTCTCCATTGTGGTTGACTGTGAACCAAAGAATTACAGACCCTGGCGTGCCTTGTGTGATGTCATACTCCTTGTCACGTGTAATGCTTGTGACTGCGAATCTTTTGGCGTAGCTCAGGGCAGTCTTGCCCTCGCGGTAGATTACATTGTAGATTGTCCTCTGGTCATTCCTGTCGAAAACTCCTACATAGAGAATATCCTTTCCGAAGAAAGCCTTCTCGGACACCTTGGTAACCATATATTTACCATCCTTGTGGATGACGATTATCTCCGAGAGGTCGGAGCAGTCGCATATATATTCCGCATTGTCTTCCTTCTTGAGGTTGATGCCGACGAAGCCCTCGGCCTTGTTTGCGTAAAGCTTGGCATTGTTGTTGACCACCTTGGTGACGGCAATCGACTCGAAGCCGGTAAGCTCGGTCTTGCGCGGATAATCCTTTCCGTATTTCTTCTTCAGGTTCCTGAACCAGTTGACAGTGAACTCGGTAAGATGTTCAAGATGATTCTGTACCTCGTCCATCTCATCCTCAATACCGCGGAGTTTTTCTTCCACTGCCTTCACGTCAAACTTTGAAATCTTCCTGACAGGCTTCTCCACCAACTTGTTAATGTCCTCCATCACAATCTCCCTCTTGAGAAGATACTGATATTGGAGCATTGCCTCATAGACCTCCCTGAGCTGGTCCTCCCATGAACGGGCGTCATTCTCAAGAATCTTGTAAACCTTGTTCTCAAAGAAAATCTTTTCCAGTGAGCTGTAATGCCAGTCGTTCTCCAACTCATCCAGTCTGATTTGAAGTTCCATGCCCAGAAGTGATTTGGTGTGAGAAGTACTGTATCTGAGCACATCATCCACATTCAGGAACTGAGGTTTCTTGTCCACGATAACGCAGGCGTTCGGTGAGATTGACACCTCGCAATCGGTGAAGGCATAAAGAGCATCGATGGTTTTGTCCGGTGACACATCGTTTGGAAGATGTATCAGGATGTCCACTTTGTCGGTAGTCAGATCGTCGATTTTCTTGATTTTTATCTTTCCCTTTTCCTTTGCCTTGAGAATGGAATCAATGATGATATGGGTGGTTTTTCCATAAGGTATCTCCTTGATGGCCAATGTATTCTTGTCGATTTTCTCAATCTTTGCCCTGACTTTGACAACTCCGCCCCTCTGTCCTTTCATATATTTCGAACAGTCGGCAAAGCCACCGGTAGGGAAGTCCGGATATATCTCGAATCCCCTGTTCTGAAGGATGGCAATAGACGCATCAATCAACTCGTTGAAGTTGTGAGGCAGAATCTTCGACGCAAGACCCACGGCAATGCCTTCCGCACCCTGGGCAAGCAGAAGAGGGAATTTGATAGGGAGCTCTACCGGTTCCTGATTGCGGCCGTCATAAGAAGTCATCCAAGCTGTGGTCTTCGGATTGAAAACGACCTCCTTTGCAAATTTGCTCAGACGTGCTTCAATGTAACGGGGAGCCGCGTTGGAGTCTCCTGTAAGGATGTTGCCCCAGTTTCCCTGCATGTCGATCAGATATCCTTTCTGACCTAGCTGCACGAGAGCACCGAGGATTGACGCATCGCCGTGGGGATGGAACTGCATGGCCTGGCCCACGATGTTGGCAACCTTTGTATATCTGCCGTCATCGATACGCCACATCGCATGCAGGACACGCCTCTGCACAGGCTTCATGCCATCAATGATGTGAGGCACGGCCCTGTACAGAATCACATAGGACGAATAGTCCAGAAACCAGTCCTTGAACATTCCGGAAAGCTTGAACTTGCGGCTGTTCTCTCCGAGCAGCTTATCAAACTTGCCCGGTGTCCCAACGACCTGAGTTTCTTCCATTTCCTGTCCGTCTTCTGCTCCTTCTATGTCTTCTCCCGGGAGATCGATCTCGTCAATATCCATGTCTTATGTGTGTTAGTAATAGTTCTTGTTCAAAGGCAGGATCAATATTCATATCCGAACCTGCGCAATTCCTTCTTGCTTTCCCTCCAATCTGCATCAACCTTGACGAAAAGTTTCAGGAATACCTTCTTCTGAAAAAAATCTTCCATGTCGATACGGGCCTGAGTGCCGACCTTCTTCAAAGACTGGCCGCCTTTGCCGATGATGATGCCCTTCTGACTGTCCCTCATCACATAGATGACAGCGCTGATGTCATATCTTTCAGCCCCTTCCTTGAACTCTTCCACAGCCACCTCGCAACTGTATGGAATCTCCTCCTTGTAGTTGAGGAAAATCTTCTCGCGGATGATTTCCGATGCGAAAAACCTGAGATTCTTGTCCGTGAAAACATCCTTGTCGTACCATGCAGGAGCCAACGGAAGCCTGTCCACAATGGCATCGAATATATTGTCCAGATTGAACTTTTCCTGAGCCGATGCAGGGAAAATCACTGCCTGAGGTAGCTGCTCGCTCCACCATTGCATCAGTTCATGCACCTTTTCCTGGGTACTGATGTCTATCTTGTTGATTACCAATATTACAGGACAACCGATTTTCTGGAGTTTGGAAATGTATTCCTGATTCTTGTCGCTTTTTTCCACAGTGTCAGTGACATACAGGACGATATCAGCATCGCCGATAGCCGTGTCAACGAAATTCATCATGCTCTGCTGGAGCCTGTAGTTCGGTTTGAGAATGCCAGGGGTGTCGGAATATACAATCTGGTAATCCTCTCCGTTGACGATACCCATTATTCTGTGCCTTGTGGTCTGAGCCTTGGCCGTCACAATGGACAACTTTTCTCCCACAAGGGCATTCATAAGCGTGGATTTGCCAACATTCGGGTTTCCGATGATGTTGACAAATCCAGCGCGATGATTTTTGTTTTGAGCTTCCATACGGTATGCCCTGTTATATTAAAGGTAAGCACCCATCTTGAGAAGATTGATTTCACCCTCTGTGAGATATCTCCAATCTCCTCTCTTAATGCCTTTCTTGGTGAGTCCTGCGAAATATACCCTGTCAAGTGCCTTCACCTCATATCCGAGGGATTCGAAAATCCTTCTGACGATGCGGTTCTTCCCTGAATGGATCTCAATGCCGAGCTTGCGGTGGTCATCCTCCTCGATGTACTCAAGTGCATCGGCTGCGATGACTCCGTCAGAAAGCTCTACGCCGCTCATGATTTTCTCAAAATCTTCCTGTTTGAGCTTGTTGTCAAGAGAAACCTGATAAATTTTCTTCTTGTCGTATGAAGGATGTGTGAGCTTCTCGGCAATCTCTCCGTCATTGGTGAACATGAGCACACCTGTGGTATTCTTGTCTAGCCTTCCTACAGGGAACACTCTTGAAGGACATTTCTTGAGCAGGTCCATGACAGTCTTCTCTGCATGAGGATCGCTTGAAGTGGTCACATAGCCTTTAGGCTTGTTCATCACGATATATACTTTTGCCTCACCTTTGAGCCTTTCACCATTGAACCTGACATCATCGTTGTTGATGTTGATTTTGGTTCCGAGCTCTGTCACAACCTCGCCGTTCACTGTAACTACACCTGCAAGGATGAAGTTGTCAGCCTCCCTGCGTGAGCAGATGCCGGAATTGGCGATGAACTTGTTGAGTCTTACTTCCTCCTTGATAGGAGTAATCACCATATCGTTGTCAGAGAAGGTATTGGAATCGGCCTGAGGCCTTCTGTTGATCATTCTGCTGATTCCGCTCTCATCCTCGTTGCGGAAATAATTGAGGTCTGCGTATGATTTTTTCCTTCCTGCTACCTTCCTGTTGCCCTTTCCTGCGAGAGGTTTTCTCCTGTCTCCGAATGAATGTCTGTCTGAATCGTTCCTGTATGGTCTGTCCCCGTAAGTCCTTGCGGGCTTGTCACCATATGTTCTTGCTGGTTTATCTCCGAAAGTTCTTGTCGGTTTGTCGCCGAATTTCCTTGCCGGACGCTCACCGAAGCTTCTTGAAGGTCTTTCTGAATAAGGTCTTGCCGGACGCTCACCGAAGCTCCTTCTCTCGCCTGATTCGTTTCTGTCATTGAAGTTTTTCCTTTCACCGAAATTCCTTGCAGGACGATCGCCGAAGCTCCTTCTTTCTCCAAAGTTCCTGTGTGGTCTTTCTGAATTTCCTCTCCTTTCGGAGTCATTTCTGCCGTACTCTCTACGGCCTTCTGTCCTGCGGCCGAAGCCGCCTCTTCTGTTGTCTTCCATTTTTATT
>JALFNZ010000043.1 GCA_022774085.1 Bacteroidales bacterium | reverse complement strand
CAGCCAGTATTCTTTCTTCAATCTGCCCCAGGGGATGGATTGCGGATTGGCACCACTCAGGAGCTTGTCAACAGTGGAATGCACCTGCTTGAACATGGACGGGAATGGAGTCATATATCCACCAAGGCAGGAGTTCACCGCACTGATGAGTGGGAGGTTGAAATATTCCGGTGTCATTGCGAAAAAATAACCCACATTGAAATTCATCACGGCATTGGAATATGGGTCATCCTTCAGATGCAGGTATGAGGTCTTATGTTTGCGGGTGGAAAAGACTGAGGACATGTCAAGACTGTCAGCCTGAAGTGAATGATGTTCAGGATATTCCGCCCACATGGTGCTGACAGGGAACAATGTAATCTGAGGGTCACGCCTGTCAGGATACGGGATGATATCCTCCTTGTCAAGACGTGCATTCAGCCTGTAGTGCCCGGTGTCATTTCCCATCTGCCTTCGCATGTGCGCTCTGATATGGTCATCAAGATAGGTGCTGTCCATGACCGTCACCACATAATGAGGGAAGCCCATTGCCTTGATGAAATCAAGATTCTCCTTGACTGCAGGCTCAGACTCCATTACAACCGCATTGTACATTCCGGCAAGCAAGTCCTTCCACTGAGGATGCATTACCCCGAGGCATAGCATCGGGACCTCTTTCATCATCGGGTCATCGCTTCTGGCGGCACTGTGGGCTATGAAATCTCCGTAGGTGACAATCAGGTCCGGCTCGTTTACTGTCTTGCGGATCTTGGATAAGGCATTCCTCAGCTGTAGGCTTACATCCAGTTCATATTTAGGATTCCTGAAATAATACAGCGGTTCTCTTGCAACCTGGAAAAAAAACAGATTGTACTTTGATGTATCTGAAAACTCCTTCTTGGCGGAATTGACATAACTCTCCCATTTCTGGCTTCTGAACTCATTTGGGACAAGAAAAACAATATTCTTCCGCTGCTCAACCTTCGCACATGAAGCCAGAAGCAGAATCGTCATCAATATCAACAGCAGATTTCCGGACTTTTTCATGGCAGTTTGATTTTGAAAACAGACCCTTCCCCAACTTTGCTTTCCACAGAGATTTGTCCGCCCATAAGTTCTACAAATGTCTTGCAAATATTAAGACCTAGTCCGCAACCCGGGGCAAAACTATCCACCTTGAAGAAACGGTCAAATATAAGTTCATGATATTCAGGAGCTATGCCTATTCCTTCGTCTGACACACTGATTTCTGAGTTGAAACCATCTTCATCAAGTTTTTTCCAGCCTATGATAATCTTCGAAGACTCATTGGAATACTTTGCCGCATTTGCAATCAAATTCCTCAATACTTCAGCAAGAAGCATGGCATCCGCGTTCACCGTCATACCCTCCGTTCCCCTGTCCAGGACAATCCGATTCAGCACATTGGATGAGCTCCCCAGAGTTGTCCTGTGACGTTGAATATCCAAAAGTTTCTCCACCGTTACGGGCTCTATGCGTGGAGTAATCTTCATCATTATTATTCTGTTGACAGTCATTATATTGGTAATGGCATGCCTCAGTGCGGATACATTCACTTCTATTGCATTGGCATATTCGGAAAAATCCTCATCACTGATTTCCATTCCCGGCATTGACAGCAGCTGGGTATAACCGGTAATTAGATTCAAAGGTGTCCTCAGTTCATGGTCCATGGATGCGATGAATCCTTCCCTGGCTTTCAGGGTATTGACAATCCGGTTTACCTGTGCGGCCTTAGCCTCCAGTTCCTTTTCCTCATCAATATTCAAAACCATTCCTCGGCGGATCGGAGTACTCCCCTGCACTGGAGTGACCGTCATCTTGATTTCGTACCAATGCGCAGGCCTCCCGTCAATCGAGCAATATACCTCCATCGAATGCCTGCCCTCTTCGTTTATTGATGTGAACTCTTTCAACTTGTCCATGAAAAAATCAGACGCTGATATACGGCTCAATCCCCTGGCTCCGCTGGTATTGTCCTCCCAAATCCTGAAATCAATAATGTTCATGACCAGGTCGAGGATGCGATGGTGCATAAGGACATCATCAGCATATTTCTTCATCTTGACAGCATTATTCCTCGCTTTCTTTGCCATTATTGCAACAATGATCAAAGTCCAGACAAGGATGAATACGATGAATATCCATAAGACAAGAATCAGTCTCCTGTAAATCTTCGGATTGCTGTCCTTCAGTCCGGCATTGCTTATGTTGATGAATTCCGGAATCTTGGAGTAGTCAAATCCCATGGGGCGGAGCACATCCCAGTTGAGATTCAGACTGGCACTATGCTCAAGCGTACCAATCTCAGAGGCATCCTCACCCGCAAGCAGACGCTTTCCGACGGCAACGGCCTCGCGAATCTGCGTCTCAAAAGGAGTGAAACAGCCTCCTATACATTTGTCGTTGTAAAGGAAATCCTCTGCAACCATGGTGAAATATGGCATAAAACAGGAACTTGTAACCAATTCTCTGGAAATGCCGTCATACTTTGCCTGAATGTAGAAATTAGGGGATTTCTGAGGGTAGAAAGCCCAGGCAGTTGAGAGAGGATTGGCCTTATGGTTCACATTCCAGGAAGGTGCAAGGACAGAACGGCAAGAGAAAATCATCTTGTCCTCATGCAATGCCATATTTCTGAGATAACCTTCTGTAAGTTCTGATGACAAGTTATTATAGAAATGGGCAGTATCCATCACTTCCATCTGTGAGTACAGTTCGTTGTATCTCATCCTGTCTGCCCAGAAATCTTCGACATCCAGAAGTGTGACAAGCCGGTCATCAGTCAGGAGATAGTAATCGGGCTTGCGTATTTTATCAAGCATGTGGATGATGATGGAATCCGCCAGGATGAGATTCTCTTCCAGACGGTAGCGGTCATTAATGCAGACCATGTTTTGCCTGCCTCCATCTGGCAGGCCCTCCAGTTCCAGATTCATCTGAGCAGGATACTCAGTGATATGAAGACCATAACAGACTTTCGGTATTGAAATTATGCCGGGATGGGCGTCAGTGGTCATAATCCATTTGTTCTCATCTCCATAGGACAGGATGAGGTCGGGCATGGAACCGGAGGAACGGAGACTGAATATATACTCGTTGAATGCCCTGCGTTCAGATGCGTCGTCCCTTTCGGTTATGTCGGAGCAACGAACATGGACATCACCTTTGATGCCCTGCCTGCGAAGTTCCTTCCGTGCCATTTCCGTCCATTTGTCATATACAGGATCATCTTCCGGTCCAGGCCAGTACAGAAGCACATCCGCATCCACACCATCATTGCTGCCCCCTCCAGAACAAGAGGCAGCACCCAGCAGGCAGCAAATCAGATACAATATGCCTAAGCTCCATGTATGAATGGTAAGCGTCCGCACAAAAAATATAAATTTAAGTTTCGCATGTTGAGAAACTTAAATAACAAAGTCACAAGCGTAGCAAAGATATATTAAATAATTATATCAACAAAAGAAAAATTCACCCCTGACTTATAAAAAAGCTGTCATATTTTAACAATTAAAAATAAAATGCTATATTTGTAATTTATAACCTTCAACAACAAATTATGGATTTAGGTGCTCTGAATAACATTGACTGCAGCAATATCTCGATAATGATTGTGGATGACATTCCCATCAATACAAAGCTTCTTGGAAAATTGCTCGAACCTGCGGGATTCAAATCAACGCTGCAATATAACAACAGCCAATTGGCCCTTGACAGTGTCAAGTCGGTCAACCCCGACATTATTCTTCTTGATGTGATGATGCCCGGCGTGGATGGTTTCTCTTTCCTTTCAGCAATAAGAGAAGACCACAGTATGGACCATATCAAGATAATCATGGTGTCAGCTGTAAGTGAATCAGAGGAAATCCAGAAGGCTGGTTCCATAGGAGCCAACGACTATCTCACCAAGCCTATCAACGCCAAGCGTTTGTATTCTTGCATCGCAAATCAGATAGGAAAAATCAAGGGAGGCAACTAAATGGGCGTGAAGGCTTCCATTCTTATAGGTGAAGATAAAAGATTTCTGGTAGATATCATCCGTGAGGCATTCGGAAAAGACTATAGGTGTATCTGCGTGCAGACAGACAAGGATTTGTTCGAACATCTGCATGAGGTGGATGCCATCGTGGTGGGTCTGGATGTATGTCATGCAGAGCAGGAAAAGCGTGTGGAAATGATCCGCATGATAAGGTCACGCTTCAACAAGCCCATCCTTGCCCTGACCAGTCTGCAATATTCCTCCGTAAGGATAGAAATCCTGAAAAACGGAGCTGATGATGTCCTTACAAAGCCTTTCAATCCGGATGAACTTGTGGTGAGGGTGGAAAAACTTCTAGAAAGATACAGATGAAGCGTTTCCTGAATATTTTGTTCGCAATTGTTGCAATCATAATTTTCGCTCCGTTGATGATTGTGATTTCTCTCATCATTTATGCGGAACACCATCAGACGCCGATATATACTTCGGTCAGGGTTGGCAAGAATTGGAAAAAATTCAAGATTTACAAGT
This sequence comes from Bacteroidales bacterium, assembly GCA_022774085.1. Lineage (GTDB taxonomy): Bacteria > Bacteroidota > Bacteroidia > Bacteroidales > UBA932 > Cryptobacteroides. Next base: position 3,878 of record JALFNZ010000043.1, on the reverse strand, counting down.
TCAGGACAATGAAGTCAGGAGCTGACAAGATGCTCTTTGACATGCAGTCCATGAATTCTTATGTGAGAGTCGATGATGATTATGTGCCTCAAAAGCAGCATTTCCACAGCAATGACTTCCTCTATGCCGACAATTACAGGGTGCGTGAGGACATTTATCTTGAGGAACGGAGCAAATGTTTCGAAGGATGCTTCATAAAAATCGAAAACGACCCGAGGATTACCAAGGTCGGGAGATTTCTCAGGAAGACAAGTCTTGATGAAATCCCGCAGATTTTCAATATACTCAAAGGGGATATGTGCCTTGTCGGAAACAGACCCCTGTCAATCCAGGAAGCCGAGCTTCTGACAACGGATACCGAAGGGGTGAGGTTCAAGGCCAGTGCCGGCATCACGGGCTTATGGCAGACCGATCCGCGCAAGGATGACATGCCGCCGTCAGAAAGAATAAGACTGGACAACGAGTATGCAGAGAAAGAATCGCTGCTTTTCGACATGAAACTTATTATCGCGACAACAAAGAAGGTATTATTTGGAGAAAATGAATAACAGGGTACTGACATTTCTGGCTGCAATCTGCTTATGCATCTCTGCCGGTGCACAAAACCTGCAGACGAGGGAAATACGTGTTGATTCAACCTTGATGCTGCTCAATTCCATGACCGTGGAAGATTATATGTCCCTGGAACTTCCTCCTTTGGATACATTGTACTACAATGCTTACTGTATGTCCAATGCTGTCAAGTATTATGAATTGGAAGCCAAATACTACTATCATGCCGTCCGGACCGAAAAAGTGAAGCCTTTGGAATGGATTCGGCTGGTTGGCTCCACCAGTTATGGAAACACGGATATAGTGGGTGTCCTGCGCAGTGAAGCTACCTATCCTATCTGGGTTGAAAACAGTTCAAGACAGAGAAATTTCTTTTTCAATGCAGGTGTAACGGTCAGTATCCCTCTAGTAGATATTTTCAACACAAGGAACAGAGTCCGTCAGGCAAAGGCAAAGCTTGAGCAGACAGAATACAGGAAAAAATCCGAGCTGGACAATATAAAACAGGAGATAATCAATCTCTACTGTGAGATCATTGCCGGAATCAACACCTTGAAAAGCGCGTCTGAAAGGCTCGTGGTTGCGAAGGCCCAGTATGATTTTGCAGAAAAAGACTTTGTGAACAACAAGATTACAGCAGAGGTGCTCTACCGATGCAAAAGTTATGAAACCGCTGCCACCCAGGATTACGAAAGGCTTAAAAGGGATATCAATGAGGCAATCCTGAGCCTTGAGGTCGTATCCTGCACCAAGATAGTTTCGCCGGAGAACGTTACGTCATATTCTGAAGGAAAACGCGGTAAGAAGAAATGACAAACAAGACAGAATGAAAACAATCCAGTTCATAATAAAGACTCTTGCCAAGAGATGGATCCCGCTGGTTCTGGTACCGTTGGTCTCAGCGGTAGTGGTTTTTGTCATCATGTCAGGCAAGCCCAAGACATACAAATCCAGCACGACAATCTACACCGGCATCGTGTCTGGATATGACGTGCTGGCTTCCGAGTCGTCCGGCAGCCGGGACTGGATGTCAGTAAACAATGCAATCGATAATCTCATCAGCGTCATAATGGCTGAATCCACCCTGAGCAATGTTTCCATGCGTCTTCTCGCAAGGAATATCTGCCATCTGGAAAGCGAGAATCTGGGAGAATTCATGACCAAGGAATCCGCTATGGAACTGAGGAACATCCTCTCCCCTGAAGTTAGGGAACTTACAGTTCCTGAAGATGAGGAAGCTACTTACAAGAACTACATCAAAGCCTTCGAGTCCAGCAGGGACAACTGGTTCAAGCAGATGTTCCATTGGAATCACCGACACTACAGTTTCTCCGCGCTTTCAAAAATCGAAGTCAATCGTGTCGGCAACTCTGACATGCTCCGTATGACTTACTCATCGGATGACAAGTTCATCGCATACAACACGCTGACCATATTGCAAACAGAATTCATAAAACAGTATCTTGCAATACGTTATCAGCAGACTACCGATGTCGTGAGCTATTTCGAGACCGAACTGGAAACCATCAAGAGCGACCTTACCAGGAAAGAAAACGAACTTACCAGATATTATATTGACAATGGGGTCATAAACTATCAGGAACAGACCAAGATGGTGGCAGAAAGGCAGAAAGACCTTGACGGTCTGGTGGAACAGGTCATGCGTGAAAGAGACGGTGCCGAGGAGAAAATCAAACTGCTGGAAGACAAACTTGGGAATGTGACGGACGTCTATGCCAACAATGCCTCATTCATCGGCCAGATCCACGCCCTCAACAACCTCTACACCCAGATATCACCTCAGGACAGTCTTGACACTAACCTCAACAAGAGGATATCCGAAGAGGAACAGAAACTGAAGAGAATAAGCAGCGAGATCAGCGCGGCACAATACAGCAAGGAAGGGCTGGGCAACGACGTGCTCATAAATGAATGGATTTCGGCCATTCTGATCAAATCAAAGGCAGATGCCGAATTGGATATTCTCTTTGCTAACAAGGATGATATGGATAAGGAAGTCAAGCGCTTCTCCCCTATCGGAACATCCATCAAAAGGCAGGAAAGGGAAATCACTTTTTCAGAGCAGAACTTCCTCTCCAATCTGAAATCCCTTAACGATGCCAAGCTCAGGGAAAAGAATCTCCAGCTGACTTCTGCTACATTCAGGGTTCTTACACCTCCTACAGTTGCAATGAACCCTGAGAAAACGAAGACTAAACTCTATGCGATGATTGCTTTTGTCTTCATGTTCGCCCTGATGTGCGGTATCACAATCGTAATGGAAGAGTTCAACAGAAAGCCATACGACCAGGATTCGGCACGCAAGCTCATCAAACTTCCTGTGATTGGAGCCTATCCGCTGGTGAAGAAGGAGACCGAAAATATGGAAATAAGCAAGACATTGGCAATGAGGCATCTGGGCAATACCATCACCAGCTATTTCAACCGCAATCAGTCGGTGAATATCATCAATGTCTTCAGCGTTGACAAAGGAGAAGGCAAGAGCACAGTCTGCAAGGCGATATATGATTATTTCGATAACCTGGACACAAAACCGGTTCTTGTGAATTGGGAAAAAGATTTTGAGAGCAACACCAAGTATTACATGCTTGCCAACTCAATTTATGATTTCTGTGTCAATGAAGACAATATGGAACTGATGCCTGAGGCCAATGTGATCATTGTCGAATATCCGCCTCTGAAAGATGCTTCATTCCCGACCAAAGTCATAGATACTTCGGCAATCAACATCCTTGTCGCCGACTCAAAGAGAGACTGGACAGGAATGAGAGGCCTGATGCTCGGGGAACTCAAACGTTTCAACAAAGGGCACAACCTCGGTATCATCCTGAACAACAGCGACATAGATACTGTAGGTTCCTTCACCGGCATGCTGCCTCCTTTCACCAGGCTGCATAAGCTTCGTTTCACATTCTGGAACCTCGGAATGGACAACATCGACTAATCCATTCCGCCATGTCAGAGAAATGGAAATCTGCTATATTTTGGGCAGTCACCCTGGCTCTGGCCGTTATTATGGCCGTGCTGATATCTTCAGGAAAACTTCCTGTTGCCGCTGTTCTTTGCGTGGCACCGGTCGTAGGTCTGGTGCTTACAAAAGCCTTTGACGACAAGGTACTGGCATTGACTTTCATTCTCCTTGCAGATTTCTCGATACCGGTCCTGGAACACTATATCAACGGCATGTCCATAGGTCTTCTGATGGACTTCATGATAATACTGAACATAGCCATACTGATATGTTCACGATTCAATGGAAAAAAGAGTGAAAACTACGTCACTATTGACCTTCTGATAGCCGTGGG
>JALFNZ010000040.1 GCA_022774085.1 Bacteroidales bacterium | reverse complement strand
CACCTCTGTAATTCCAAGAGCCATCGAAAGTTACGGTTTTATTCTCATAATTCACGACACCTACAAGTTCCGGCATGATGGATTTGTCCTCCTTGCTCTGGTCAACTCCGAGCACATCACGGCCGAGATTGAACCAGTCTGCGGACATGGTGACGGTCGCACCTGATGAACGGGCAAAATCTATCACGAAATCCGAACCATTGGAGGAAGTGACCTTATAGTCACCGAAAACCAAATCGACAGCAGCATATTTGAAATCATCCACGGCAGTGATTTCATAGGCAGAATTGACATTGCCCCACTCATCATAGATTGCGCCTCTTTCAAAACGGATGTCAAAAGTAGCCTTCGGAGCACGTGGAAGGGTGATATTCACAGTCCTTTTGTCTGGAGAAATCTTGAAAGTAGTATATACATACTCCTTACGGGCATTTTCATTGTAAATTACGCTCACAGGATTCTCCACATTGGAGTTGGCATAGACATCGAAGGGGAAAACCACGGAAACCACTGCTCCCTGACCTGCGAAAGATGATGCCGGCGCATCCTTGAAATAGCTTCTATCAACATCAAAGTCAACCGGGCTGTCATCCCATCCGAGGCTGTGATATGTATAAGTATTTAGATCAAGAGATGATTCTATACCCAATGCCTTGTTGCCGCTTTTGTCAACGAAAAGACCTTTCGGGAAGCTGACAAGGTAGCCCGCTCCGGCTGCCGGCTTAGGGCAGTTGAAAGTGGCCACCTTTCCCTCGGTGGTGATATATTCCAAAGGCAGGTTTTCCTTAGGGGTGATTTCGAGAGTGCCCCATTTCACATACTGGATTGTTGCACTGCTTTCCTTGTTCACAAAGATATCCTCAGTGAAGGTCAGGGTAAGGATATTGCTCAGCACTGTTGCCTGGGCAATCGAAGGTATCTCAGTATCAGGAACATACAAATCTTCCTGTTGCACAAGTCCGAGCAGCCCCGTGTCGGTGATGGCTGCTGCAAACACCTGGTAGTTCTTGTCTGAGCTGCACTCAAAGTCAATTCTCGCCTTCACCTGGTCAACGGTGCTGAACACTCCGCTTTTGATTGAGGCTGAAACCTCGTCCATCAGAATGCTCTGAGCGGCAGGAACTTCATTGTCAAGTCCCTCAAGCACCACATATCCAAACTGGGAAGCACTGACACTCTCACAAGTCAGGGTAAAGGTGACAAGATTGTCGCTGACCCTATTTGTGGAGATTTTCACCACAGGCTTCTCTTTGCCGGCATTCTGTGTGCTGAGGCCTTCTTTGGCACAGGATATGGCTGCAACAAGACAAGCAGCTGCCAATACTATTCTTAATATTCTGGATTTCATAGCTTACTATTTACGTGTCAAAACAATGTCAGTATAAATCATCCAAACACTTCCGGAATATTCTCCGGCGGTAGAGTAGATGGCTGCCGTCAGACCATAGCCTTCTTCGAACTTGAGGGTCTTCATGTCTTTGCTCCATGTGCCTTCAAGCCTGTGGGATATACTGATCTGAGGTCCCGGCTCAACTGCGCAACAGCGGATAATCACGTCATAAGGTATGTCGGAGAACTGGAACACATTGGCCATCAATGTATTGACCTGGACATAAACCTTTGAAGCATCCTCATCGAAATCCATGTACCAAACCGGCTGTTTCGAAGGATTTGCGTTGGAATATTCCCTCTGGTACGGGCCGAATCCCCAGCATACGAGGACTTTGCCTTCGTTGTTCTGGATGTCAGTGGCATTGAATCCGCCGCTGATATTTACCGGGAAGCTGACCTTGTTGCCATTGTGGTCCTTTGCGGTTGCCGTCCAATCGCCCATGAGTTTGTCATACGGGTCATTGTCATTATCACGGATCTCAAGCACAGTAGTAGCCTGTGACACGCTTGCTCCCTGGACATTGGTTATTGTAAGCTCAACGAATCTGGACTCGTTCACTTCAGGATTGTCCTTTACCTGGAACTCAAGGAAGACAGGAGCAAGGTCGAGCCCTGCAACACGCAGGCCCTTGGTCTGGGTAAAATGTACAATATCGGAGAGCTGTGCACCATCATCAGAAATGACCTTTGCCTCAACATCGAATGAGACAGGATATTTCTTTGCTTCTCCCTTGATGTCGAACTTGATTTTGGTAAGTCCGGCACTCTCTTTCATTCTGTATTCCGTCTGGGCAAATCCTATGGTGATGTCGCCGGCGCCCTCTTTCTCCTGAGAGCAGGCAACCGATGCTGTCACCGCAAAAGCCACAGCGGCAATCATATATAATATTCGTTTCATACTAATTAATCGTATAAGCAGGGTTTTGAGTCATCTGAGGGTTAGCCTCCATTTCAGCTGTCGGGATAGGCCAGAGGAAATACGGGTCGTCTGCTGGTCTTGAGCATCCGGCGTAATTGTCGCCAGACATTACAAGTGAAGAATTCTGTCCGGCTGAGCGCTTGAAACCGTCATGCCAGCGTTTGAGGTCATTCATTCTGTGGCCTTCGCAGAAGAGTTCACGCACTCTTTCTTCCTTGATTTCATTCATAAGAGACGATCCTGACCATTCCTGTTCATTCCATCCTTTGATTCTGGCAACCTTGAGAGTATTCAGATACAATGAAGCCACAGCCTCACCGCCTGGTTTGTTGGCAGCTGCCTCTGCAGCAATAAGATACATCTCAGAGATACGGAACACTTTAGGTTGGTTGACATAGTTGGTCACACTGCTGTAAAGTTTCGGATTGCCGGGATACTTCACCATGAGGGTGAGAGTTCCGATGACAGGAGTTGTGATATTCCTTGTGCTGAACCAGCTTGAGTAACGGATATCACGACTCTGGTCATAGAGATTCAGTACCCAGTCCTCCGGAACATACTGAGGGTTGTCGTCACCGATCATTCCGGAAGTATTGTAGATGAAGTATCTGAATGAGTTTCCGATATCATCCGGACCAGTCATTGCTACCTGCCAGATAGTCTCGCTCAGATTGTCATTCTTCCAGCCGTCAGCAAAAGTTCCTGCATTTGAGCAAAGTGGATATTTGCCTCCGTCGATAAGGCCTTTGGCAGACTTAAGAGCCTCATCATAATTGTGCATATAGAGCATAACCCTTGCATTGAGAGCCTCAACGACATCAGCAGTCACATAAACAGAGTTCGGGGCGCCTGCCGAAAGTACATATTCCTTCGCGACATTCAGGTCAGAAACAATCTGCTGGTAAGTTTCTTCAAGAGTGTTGCGTGCGGGATATTTGGAAGAGTCACCTGTCGGGTCATATTTTGTGACAATGGGGACTCCTGCCTTGCCTGAAGCCGTCTCAGGGTCATAGTCCTCACAGAAGAACTGGGCAAGAAGCAGATACATGTGGGCCCTGATGTAGGAAGCCTCACCATAAATATGGCGGACCTGTACCGCGTCATCTTCCGAAAGAGTGCCTCGTGAAAGAAGTTTCTGGGTACCCTCAATCAGGAAGTTTGCATTGCCGATATAGGCATAGACTCCGAACCACACATCGGCTGCGGTGGAGTTGGAAGCGGTCACCTGGTAGCTGTAGAAGTCACCGTCAAAATTACCGAAATTTTTCACTGCATGGAATGAATCAGCCTGAAGCTCAGGCACATAAACAAACCCTCCGGAGAAGCAGTATTTCATTCCGGAATAGAGCCCGTTCAGGAAAGACTTGCAGTCTGCAAGGCTCTCCATTGACTCCTCCGTATTGATGGCATCGTCCGGGAATCTGTCCAGATTGCAGGAAGAAACCGCTGCAACAAGAAGAGCCAGAAGCGAAGCCTTAATATTGATATTTCTTTTGGTCATATTATTATCCTCCTAAAAAACAATTTCAAATCCACCGACAATCTGACGGGAGTTAGGGTACATACCGGAAGTTGCATTTGAATATCCAACTTCTGGGTCATATCCCTCAAACTGAGTGACAGTAAAGAGGTTACGTCCTGTCACATAGAACTTCAATCCGCTCAGAACCTTGGTTTTCTTCAGGACTGAAGAAGGAAGGCTGTAGCTGACGGATAGATTCTTCAGGCGCAGGAAGGCTGCATTGGAGAACCTTGAAGTATCATGGTAGAACGGAGTGCCGTATTTAGGTATGTCAGTTTCCTGGCCGGGTTCAGTCCAGATATTGAGCATCTTGGTCTCGAAGTTGGTCTTGAAGAGCAGAGTCTGAGGATTCATCGTATAGTACCTCTCGTTAAGGAAGATGTATCTGTCGCCGATGAATGAGAAATCCGCATTCACGCCCAAGCCTTTCCATGAGAAATTGGTTGAAAATCCGCCTGACCATTTGGCATTTGTGTCCATGCCGCAGAACTGCATGATATCGTCGCTGTAGGTCTTTGTGAGGTTGCCATTGAGGTCATACCACATCGGAGAACCATCCTGAGGATCAACGCCTGCGCGAACCTGGGTGTAAACCAATGAAGATGAGTAGCCTACCTGATATTTGAGTGAGTAATCCGGGAATGAAAGTTCATCTAGTCCCTGGTAGAGTTTGGTAATCTTATTGTCATTGTAGTTGATATTCGCTGACAATCCCCAGTACACATTCCTTGTGTGTATAAGGTCCACATTCAATTCGAGATCGAAACCTCTGTTGACCATAGATGCAACGTTGCCCCATCCGCCACTGTGACCGGTGGTCGCAGAATAAGGAAGTTCCATCAGCAAGTCTGTGGAATTCTTGTTATAGACCTCGAATCCGAGAGAGAAACGATCGAAGAAGCGTCCGTAAAGTCTCCAGTTCAAGGTTGCCACGGTTTCCCAGGTGAGATCCGTGTTAGGCACCTGTGCAATTGCCCAGCCGGCATTGCCGTTGTATTTAGGACCTGAGCCGACAAGACCGAGCGAAGCATACCAACTGCTGAGACCTGAGTTACCGGTCGTACCGTAACTGAGGTTCATGGTAAGGTCATCCAGCCAGGATACATTCCTGAGCCAGTTCTCTTTCTTGAGTTTCCACATTGCTCCCACAGAGTAGAAGGTCGCATAACGGTGGTGCTTTCCGAAGAGGGAAGAACCGTCGGTACGGACAGATGCATCAAGGAAATACTTGCCGGTATAATCATAGTTGAAATTCAGGAAGAATGAGTTGAATGCACATTCAGTCGTGCCACCTGCCCAGCTGTCGATACTTGTGGCAGAGCCGATTGACACCAGACGGTCATCAGTGAGTCCGGAACCGGTCATGCTGAATGTCTTCTCCGACTTGATGAATGACTCATGTCCGATGAGGCCGGTGAAGAAATGCTTATTGTTGATATTGTTCTTGTACTCGATGGTATTGGTAGATGAGAGCTGGTAATAGCGCTGGAAGGCCTGGGTGTTGGTTCCCCTGTATGAATACGGAGTATATGAAGGGTAATGCAGCACCTCGTTGGTGTAGTCGAATCCATCGACAGCCTGCTGGAGACGGATATTAAGTCCCTTCACCGGGGTGAAAAGGAAGTAGGTCTGTCCCATGAGGTTGACCACCTGTCTGTCATTGGTGTTCTTCTTGTAATACTCATTCAGGTCCATCATATTATCCCACGGATAGGTCTGATAGACATCTCCATAGGAGAATGTTCCGTCTTCGTTGTATATGAGAGAATATGGAGTGTAGTATGGGATACCTGTGACTGCCTGGAGGATAGGTGACTGAGTGTACCATCCCGTGGTGATAGTCTGGTATTTGGTGAATGACAGGGAAATATTCACTCCGAATTTGAGCCACTCGGCAATCTTCGTGTCGAGGTTTGTGCGGAGAGTGAAACGGTCGGATCCGGAATTGGATTTGGCTGTTCCTTCCTCACTGTAGAAGCCGGCTGACACATAATAATTTGACCTGTCGGTAGCACCTTTTAGGGAAATGTCTGCCTGAAGAACAGGAGCTGCCTGATCGAACAGATATGAAGTCCAGTCGAAATCGATATTGTTTCCGAGGATGAAATTTTTCTTTGCCTGATATGCAGCATCGGTGCGGAGTTCAGGAACACAAATCTGCTCGAATTCCAGAAGTTGCGCGGAATTCATCATATCCATGTTATAGTTGGTAAGCATGGAAACTCCGCCCTGGAAACGTACTGCAACTGTAGGTTTCTCGCCCTGTTTTCCCTTTTTGGTTGTAACTACGATGACACCGTTGGCAGCACGTGAGCCGTAGATAGCTGTTGATGATGCATCTTTCAGGACTGAAATTGTCTCGATGTCCTGAGGATTTATGCTGGTGAAAACGTTTGAACTGACCGGAACGCCATCGAGGATATAAAGAGGGGCGTTGCTCAGATTGAGTGACGACACACCTCTGAGCCTCATGCTCACTGAACTCTGTGGTTCTCCTGAAGTGTTGAAAATCTGGAGTCCGGCGACTTTTCCCTGAAGGGCATCACCTACGTTTCCAGAAGGTCTTGATGCGATTTCATCAGATGAGACAGTTGCAACGGAGCCTACGATGTTTCCGATTTTCTGACCTGAACCATAACCGATGACGATGGTCTCTTCGAGAAACTCAGCATCCGTCTCAAGAGTGACGCTGATCTGTGTTCTTCCCTGGATTTTCTCGCTCACGGTCTTGTAACCGATTATGGAGAAGGTGAGGGTTCCTGAGGCTGGTGCGGATACTGAATATTCTCCGTCAATGCCTGTAGATGTACCTGTTCCGGTACCTTCCACCACTACAGTCGCGCCGATGACAGGCTCACCTGCGGCATCACGGACATAGCCGGACACCTTGATGTTTTGGGCCATCGCTTCATGGCCCAAAAGGTGGACCAACACGAGAGCGGCGGAAATTAAGATAAACCTTAATTTGTTCATGATACGAATATGTAGTTTATTTAGGAAATGTTAAAGCCAACCGCCATAATTGGACTTGGCAGGACGTGCAATGATGGAAATCTCCTTTGAGAGAGGAGTGCCGGAAGACATGGCAGAAACAGTGAGCTTTCCGGAACCCACCTTTGTACACTCAATCGAGAGCATGCCGTCCGGATTGATGGAAAAATCTGACGTGATTCCAAGTGAAGTCTTGTACTTCTGGTCCATATCGGCCTTATAATCAGTCAGCGCCATGCATGGATCCCCGAAAATTGAAGCCAGATCGACAACATCCCCGCCAAGAACAACCTGGACACTCGGGGTGCCTTCAATCTGCATGAGAAGTTTCCATGCATTGACAGCTCCCGTTCCCATCTGTCCGACATACTGGTCAAGGGACATGTCCGATACTCCGTCCTTCGGTTTTGTTCCGACAAAATACTTGTCAATCCCCATAACTGAAGTCAGAAGCATGGTGACAAACTCCTCACGAGTGAAATGTTTTCCTAACTGTTTGGCATAAGAAAGGCCTAGGGCCGCTACGCCACTGACATGAGGTGTGGCCATGGATGTGCCCTCAAGCCAGCCATAAGAAGCATTGCCGTTTGAGTCATAAATGGTCGAGAGCACCTGACATTTGGAATTCTGTCCAGCACGCCCTACATAGAAATCACCTCCAGGGCCGGCAATATTGCATCCGGGACCGAAGTTGCTGTATCCGGCAGGCTGGAAGCCTGGTCCGAAAGAAGTCACGCAAATCACATCATCCAGTCCTCCGGGGAATCCGGCAGGGGATTTGCCTTCATTTCCTGCGGAAAAGATGATGATATTGCCGTCCAGAACGGAACTGTTGTTATGTGACTTGTCCAGAAAATATGATATACCCGCATATTCGGCGGCACACTGTCTCTTGAAATCATCCGCATCCTTGAACGTGCCCGACTCATATCCGAGAGAGCACTGTGCAATCGAAGCCCCCTTGTCGGCCGCATAACGCAGGGCACGGGCCAGCGATGCGCTTGAAGACACTTCCCCGTCAAAGACCTGGCAAGACATAAGGCGCACCCCGTCACCCTTGCCTGTTCCTCCTGCTACTCCGCATACGCCTTCTGCATTGTTGTTCACAGCCGCTACAGTTCCTGCCACATGGGTGCCATGACCTGAATCCTGCTTGTGGGACCAGCATATTTGCGGTGTATCCGATGCGAAATTATAGCCATAAATATCATCTACATATCCATTACCGTCATCATCCTTGCCTTCAACACCATTCCGTTCGGCTTCATTGACCCACATATTGGCCTGAAGGTCAGGATGGGTGTACATTACAGCCTCGTCAACAATGGCAACGATTATGGAAGGGTCTCCTCCCGTAAGGGTCCAGGCATCCTTGACACCTGCATCAGCACCCTCCACGGCAGTCTTGCAAATGCTCGTATTGCCGGTATTGATCATGTGCCACTGCTCCACAAGGCGCGGATCATTGAAAGGCAGGTCTTCCGCCTTGGACATGACGGCAGCATCGGCAAGGGTAATGTCCCCTACCGGAATCCGTTTTAATATCTTGTCATATTGAATGGAGATAATTCCTTCCCTGGATGCGATAGTAGCAGCGACTTCCTGAACAGGAAATTCGGGAGAAAAGGTCGCAAGAAACCATTCAGAAGGGGTTTCATACAAACCGGGAAAGAGGGGCTCAAGACTGACCCCTTCCACATTGAAATTTTCATATGCTCCATCTTCAAGGCAAATCAAGAGGTGTCCTTTTACGGATGAAGCGGAATCATTGATGATCAAATGGCCACCTTTATCATCTGCCCCTCCCTCTTCGGGTATCCCGTTGCATGACGGGCAGGCAAGGGCGGCTGAAATGGCAGCTACGGTCACCAGTTTAGTTGTTAAATGACCCATAATCTGTCGCGGTGTTTTGTTTCGTTTTTCAAGTTTAATAGGAAAAAAGTTTGCTCGCAAGTTCTGTGCCTTTTTTGCCTACTATTTCCTACAGATCGTTTAGATTAAGGCGAATTTTTGACATAAATAAGGCTGCACCATGAGCCGATGGTGCAGCCTTATTTAATGTCCTAATGTTTGAAATGACGCATTCCGGTCATGAGCATGGTGATGCCGCACTCGTCAGCTTTCTTCACGCTATCCTCGTCGCGGACGCTTCCGCCCGGCTGGACGATGGCCTTGATACCGTACTCTGCTGCAAGAGTTACGGTGTCATCGAACGGGAAGAATCCGTCCGAACCGAGAACCAACCCCTCTGCATGGATGTCCTTTCCAGCCTCTGCAAGGGCTGCTGAAGCCTGCTCGATTGCAATCTTAGCAGAGCCCACGCGGTTCATCTGTCCTGCCCCAACGCCGAGTGTCGCACCGTCCTTGACAACGACAATCGCATTGGATTTCACATGTTTGACTATTCTCCATGCAAAATCCAGGTCGGTAAGCTGTGCATCTGAAGGCTTGACAGCGGTAACGCACATATCTGCAGTGACAGTTTTCGTAGTGGTATCCTGCTCCTGGGCAAGAAGGCCGCCGTTCATGCTGACATACTGCATCTGAGGCTTGTCTAATTTGGTCATGTCCACTTTCAGAAGGCGGAGATTCTTCTTGGTGCAGAGAACTTCGAGTGCCTCCTGTGTGAATGAAGGTGCCATGATAATCTCGAGGAAAATCGGCTTCATCAGCTCTGCGACTTCCTTATTGATTTCGCGGTTGGTTGCCACGATGCCGCCGAAGATGCTGACTTTGTCTGCCTCATAAGCCTTTTTCCATGCATCCACAACGTCTGTTCCGATTGCGGCGCCGCAAGGGTTCATGTGCTTGAGACCAACGCAGAACGGAGCATCGAACTCGCGGACGATGTTCAGGGCTGCATTTGCGTCCTGTAGATTATTGTATGACAGTTCTTTACCATTGAGCTGCTCAGCCGTTGCGAGTGAGAAAGGCACTCTCTCTGCACTTGCATAGAATTTTGCGCTCTGATGCGGGTTTTCGCCGTAGCGGAGGCTCTGCTTGAGGTCATACTCGAGGAAAAGTTTCTCGTTCAGACCTGCGGCCTTGCGCATGTATGTGGCAATCATCATGTCGTACTCCGCGGTGTGGGTATAAGCCTCTGCCGAGAGTTTCAGACGGGTTTCCTTCGTGGTGTTGCCATGTTCCCTGATTTCATCGATGATAAGGCCATAGTTGTCAGGATTGCAGACAACTGTCACGGCGCTCCAGTTCTTCGCTGCGCTGCGGAGCATTGAAGGGCCTCCTATGTCGATGTTCTCGATGGCATCCTCCATCGTCACATCAGGTTTTGCAATCGTCTGTTTGAAAGGATAGAGGTTCACGCAGACCATGTCTATGAACTCGATGCCGTTTTCCTTGAGCTGGTCGATGTGGCTCTGAAGGTCGCGGCGTCCGAGAAGTCCGCCATGAACCTTTGGATGGAGGGTTTTCACCCTGCCGTCGCAAATCTCCGGAAAACCGGTTACCTCGCTGATATTGATGATTTTAAGTCCTGCCTCCTGCAGGAGTTTCATAGTGCCGCCAGTTGCGATGATATCCCATCCGAGCGACTGAAGTTCTCTGGCGAATTCTACTACGCCAGTCTTATCTGATACGCTGAATAATGCTCTCATTTTGTTTTGATTTGATTGGATTAGATCTCCCCACGCGCTTCGCCTGGTCGAGATGACAAGCTGTCGTGTCGAGCGAAGTCGAGACATCTAAAGAATAACAACACCTTCGGTGTCAGTGATGCGGCCAATGACAGAAGCCTTCTCGCCATGCGAAGAAAGGATCTCGATCGCCTTGTCAGCCTCGGATGC
>JALFNZ010000186.1 GCA_022774085.1 Bacteroidales bacterium | reverse complement strand
TATCAGCATGCCTGATATCGACGTTGACTTTGAGGACCTGGCTGCAGCCCACAAATATGTGGAAGACCATTATGGCCTTGATCATGTATCCAGGGTCATCACCTTCGGAACAATGGCAGCAAAAAGTGCAATCAAGGACGTTGCACGAATCAGTCAGCTGAGTATAGAAGAGTCCAACAGGCTCACCAAGATGGTCCCCGACCGCCTCAGCGAAATGAAGGAGAAGGAATATCCGTTCAACCCCAAGCTTGATGAGCTCAAGAAGGGCTTCAAACAGATAAGCAAGATGGTTGAAGTGGATGATCCGGATAATCCCGGCCAGAAAATCACCGTTGAGAAATTCTACCAGGTAGGTATGGAGGAGGTTGACGCAAAAATCAACCTGAAGAACTGTTACAGACTTGTTCCGGAGTTTCAGGAAGAGTTGAAAAACGGCACCGAAATCAATAAGGAAGTGCTGTATTATGCACAGAAACTCGAAGGAAGCATACGTCAGGTCGGAGTCCATGCATGCGCGACCATTATCGGAAGAGGCAATTTGATGGACTATATTCCCATCTGCCTGTCCGAAGACAAGGAAGCAGTGGATGAGAACGGAAAGAAAAAGGAATTCTGGACATCACAGTTCGACGGACATTATATTGAGGACGTGGGAATGCTCAAAATGGACTTTCTCGGTCTCAATACATTGACCATCATCCACACCTGCCTCAACCTGATAAAGGAAAGATACGGAATAGATATAGATATTGAAGCCATTCCTATTGACGACAAGCCTACCTATGAACTTTATGGACGCGGTGACACCGTCAGTGTGTTCCAGTTTGAGTCTCCGGGAATGATGAACTGGCTCCAGAAACTCCAGCCTGAAAGGTTCGAAGATCTGATTGCAATGAACGCACTTTACCGTCCGGGACCTATGGACTATATCCCATCATTCGTAGCCCGAAAACAAGGTGTGGAAAAGGTGGAATACGACCTGCCTGAAATGCAGGAATACCTTGAAGACACCTACGGAGTCACGGTCTATCAGGAGCAGGTAATGCTTTTGTCACAGAAGTTGGCTGGATTTACAAAGGGAGAGGCCGACAAACTGCGAAAAGCGATGGGAAAGAAGCTCATAGATGTGCTTAACTCCCTGAAAGACAAGTTTATGACGGGTGGTATGAAAAATGGCCATCCAGAGAAAGTACTTGATAAAATATGGAAAGACTGGGAGAAATTTGCCCAATATGCATTCAATAAGTCCCATGCGACTTGCTATGCATGGGTGAGCTACCAGACAGCTTATTTGAAGTGCCACTATCCTTCTGAATTCCAGGCAGCCAACCTTACTGCCAATCTCGGAAAAGGAGATGAGATCAAGAAGATAATGGCAGACTGCAAAAAGAACAGGATAAATGTCCTCAACCCTGATATCAATGAGTCCGAATCATTCTTCAGTGTCAACAAAGACGGCGACATCCGTTTCGGACTGGGTGGAATCAAGGGATTCGGTGACAATATCGTCAAATCGATCATCAATGAAAGGAAGGCTAACGGTCCGTTTGCCGACATCTATGACTTCGTTGAAAGGCTTACTGGTACCGTGAA
>JALFNZ010000161.1 GCA_022774085.1 Bacteroidales bacterium | reverse complement strand
ATCACTGTAATAGGTTGCATAACCCATTGCTGTCTTGTTGATGAGTTCTGCTCCGATTGCTCCGTGTCCGTTGATACCGAAATCCCAGTTCTTGTAACGAAGCTGAGTGCTGATACCGTAGTATGCCCAAGGAGTAGGGCTGCAGCCAGTAAGGTAACGGTCCTCAGAGTTTACGATTCCGTCGCCGTTACGGTCAACAAGGGCATTCTGGATAGGATTGCCAACCTCATCGTAAAGCTGCTCATAAAGATAATAAGTATTAGGAGCATAGCCTGCACGATGGAGAGAAGAGAATCCGACATTTGAACCCATTGAAGTACCGGTCTCAACTCCGAGATAAGTTGCATCGTTATTGGTAAGTTTGGTAATCTTAACATCCTGGAAAGTGATGTTTCCACCGATTTCCCAGTTCCAGTCATTGGTCTGGACAGGGATGAAGTTAGCTGAAAGCTCAATACCCTTGTTGACCATGGTTCCGATATTGGAGATGACCTCCTTGCCGAAGTTGGATCCGAGAGGAATGGAGATATTGTTCAACAGGTCGAATGTGTTGCGGTAGTAAGCCTCGACAGTACCTGTGATTCTGTCATTGAGGAATCCGAAGTCGAGTCCGACGTTGTAAGTCTCAGTTGTTTCCCATTTGATGTTAGGGTTATATGCAAGAGGAGAAAGCACGTTGTAAGACTCTCCGTTTGCACCCATAGGATACTGCATGGTCACTGAAGCTGACTGATAATACCTTGCAATGTATGGATAGTAGTCATCTCCTATATCCTGCTGTCCTGTGCGTCCCCAACCCAGACGGAGTTTGAGGGCTGACACTGAGTCATTTCCTTTAAGGAACGGTTCATTTGCGATGTTCCAAGCAAATGCTGCTGATGGGAAGAAGCCCCAGCGATTGTTAGGAGCAAAACGGCTGGATGCATCACCACGGGCAGTGAATGTGAAGAGGTATCTTGAATCATAGCTGTAGTTCAAACGACCGAAGAACGATACAAGGTAATACTCTCTTGCATTTGTTGGGGCTATATGATACTCGACATCCCTGTTGTTGTTATAATACTGAGAGTTGTCATATTTCACATAGTTGTGCTGCCATGAGTAACCTGCCATAGCATTGAAGTTATGCTTGCCCCAAGTCTCATTATAATCGAGATAAGCCTCAAGGAGCATATTCTTATTGTAGTTTGAATACTTCTCATAGAGGTCAGGAGCACTTGTAAGGGATCCGCGTGAACCAGCTTCATTGTATTTTGTACCGTTGGTCTTGGCGATATCCATACCTAGGTTGAGGTTTGCCCTCAAAGCCTCAAGGCCATGAATCTTGTAGTCAATCTGAAGGTTTCCTACTCCACGGAAGGTGTGGCCGAAGTTGATGTAGTCATAAACTGAAGACAGAGGGTTTGAACCTGCCATCGTATTAGGGACACCTGCACTGAACCAGTTCCAATATCCGTTGGAGATCTTGGAATTGTCTATGTTTCCGTTGGCATCTGTGAAATAAATCGGTTTTGTAGGGTCGAATGAGAGAGCATTACCCACTGCATTGTTTGCCCAGTTTGTGTGCTGGTAAACGCCCTTTGCATTGAAGTTGATGGAAAGGTGATCCTCAAAGAATTTCGGAGAAAGGCTTACATCAATGTTTCCTCTCTGGTTGTCACCTGTCTTGATGGTTGCCTGGTCAAGGTTGTATCCCAAGCTGACACGGAAAGGAACGACTCCACCTGAGTAGAGACTGATGTTATGGTCGGTATTGATTGCAAGACGATAAATCTGTTTCTGCCAATCTGTGTCATAGATTACGCCATCAAGACCAACGAGGTCAGCTCCTTGTGTAGGACGGTATTCCTGCATGTACTCAGCAAATTCCGGTCCTGTCATCATCTTGATGACATCCTTGTTCTGCTTCAGGGAAACGCTGCCGCTATATCCTACATGAAGACCTTTACCCTTACCTTTCTTGGTGGTAATGATAATCACACCATTGGATGCACGTGAACCGTAGATTGCAGTAGCGGAAGCATCCTTGAGGACTGAGTAAGACTCGATGTCGTTAGGGTTGACAGTCGCAAGAGGATCACCCATTCCGGCACCACCATCCTTTGTTACAGGCACACCGTCAATGACGATGAGAGGGTCATTGGAAGCAGTAAGGGAAGCAGCGCCACGGATACGGATGGTAGCTCCGGCACCAGGCTGTCCGCTTGCAGGAGTGATGTTCAAACCTGATACTTTACCCACGAGCATTGAGCTCGGAGATGTAACAGAGCCACGGTTGATATCTTCAGCCTTGATAGCTGCAACCGATCCTGTCATATCATCTTTCTTCACAGTACCGTAACCGATGACCACTACGTCGTCGAGGAACATGGTATCTTCTGTGAGAAGAATGCTTGCAGGAACCTGCGATGCTGTGAATGTTTGTGTAGCATAGCCGATGCAACTGATTTCGATAATTGCATCTGCGCTTGATACATTAAGGACATAGTCTCCGTCAAGACCTGTTGAAACACCGTTGGAAGTGCCTTGTTCAAGCACCGTCGCGCCGATGATAGGCCCGGCCTGATCTGAAACTACTCCTTTAACCACATATCCGCCCTGGGCGAATATCTGTGCCCCACCCAATAACACGGAAAGGATGAAGACTACGCAAAGCGTCATTATTCTCTTCATAAGAATTTTGATTGGTTAGTAGATAGTTAAATATTATTTTAGGATAATTATTTCCGTTGTGTCAAGCCTTCTTGCCTTCCTTCACCAAGGACACGGCTAAGGCACCGCAGACAAGTAAGATTCCGGCAACGATGAACATACCGACCTGAGCGCCGCCTACGAGTCTGAGGATGAGGCCTCCGCACGCAGCAGCCACAATCTGAGGAAGGCAGATGGTGCCGTTGAACAGACCGAGATAGGTGCCGATATGGTCACCGGAAAGTGAATTTGTAAGAAGGGTGAAAGGTACTGCCAGCATAGCTGCCCATGCCACTCCTATAAGAAGGAATGAAATGAAGAGAAGATACTGGTCATGGATGAAGAAGACTGAAGCGAAACCGACGGCCCCGATAATGAGGCTGACGACATAGGCTGTCTTGATGGATTTAAATTTCGGAATCACAAGAGCCCAGAGGACAGATCCTACTGCCTGGACTGCGAACAGGATGCCCACCCAGTTGCCGGCTTCCTGATAACCTTCTGAAGCTACGTCAGTTGTACCCCAGACGGTATCTGCGATGGCTCCGTTGGTATATGTCCACATATAAAGGAATGCTGCCCAGCAGAAGAACTGCACCAGACCGACGGTCCAGAATGTTGAAGGCGCATTCTTCAGAAGAGTAAGCATGCTCGGAGCTTTCTCGTCTTTTTTGGCAGTGTCGATTCCATGGAATTCTGCATACTCCTTCGGAGGCATTTCCTTCACCTTGAATGTTGTGAAAAGGACGCAAAGGATGAGAATTGCAGCACCTATGTAGAATGAATACTTCACTGTGTCAGGAATCTGGCCATCAGGAGCCGTATTGGCGATGCCGATCCATGCGAAAAGGAAAGGAAAAACATAGCCTACAAGACTGCCGGCATTGCAAAGAAAGCTCTGGATTGAATATGCCTTTGCCTTCTGCTCCTCATTCACCATATCTCCGACAAGCATCTTGAACGGCTGCATGGCCATATTGATGGATGTATCCAGAAGCATGAGGGAAATGAGTCCGAAAATCATTGCGCCACCCACTGCAAGGCCGAAACTGCCTGCATTCGGAAGCATGCACATGACTATCACTGCCACCAAGGCCCCGAGGAAAAGATAAGGGATACGCCTACCGAGACGGCACCAGGTCTTGTCGCTGAATTTGCCAACGAGAGGCTGCACTACCATTCCCATCAATGGGGGAAGTATCCAGAAAAAACTCAAATTGTGGGGATCAGCGCCGAGAGTTGCGAAAATTCGGCTGATGTTTGCGCTCTGGAGTGAATATGCTATCTGGACTCCGAAGAATCCGAAGCTGATATTCCAAAGCTGCCAGAAAGTCAGTTGTCGTTTTTGTGTCATTATTTTGCGGTCATTTCGGTTATAATCGGCGAATATAATAATTAAAGGCAAACCTTGAAAAAATGCCTGGATGAATTGAAGAAAGACATGGATGAATTGAATATTTTTACTGATGAACAGGGGAACAAACTTGCTTATTTTCCCAAAAATCCATACCTTCGGAAAGATTTTTAATAAATGAGAGATGAAACGGGGGGTAACTGCAATGATCCACATATTCGCACTGCTACATGCAGTGGTGGCTCTTGCATGCCGTCTTACAGGCGTTGTGGATGAACTTTTGCTGACTATGCTCACAATGATCATGGCGCTGCTTCTGTGTCTGAAATGGGAAAGAAGCGTTGAATTCACAGCATCCAGCATCATTATCGTTAATCTCTTCGGCTACATTTTCGGAAGCTTGTGGGCACACCTGTTCTCATTATTCATCAGCCGGAGCATCATCATCCACCCTCTTTCAACCTTCATAACCACGGAAATGGTAGGATGGGGCATGGTCGGAGTGCTCACCCTGTTCAAAGGCAAACATACAGATTCAAAGGCACTGTCGTCATATTATCTCACCTGGATAATTATCGCGATGGTCATCATTTTCTTTTTCAGGCTCGGAATCTTGTCCTTGTTCTCAAAGGATTTTTATGAACCCGGCGAATTGATTCTCGCGACAAGAAAAGTATTCTCCAATTCATTCGCCCTGATTGTCCTTATCTGCATCAACATCATTTTCATTCGGTCTTTCTCAAACAATGAAAAAAAGTTGAATCCATGGATCAAGTTGCTGTTTCTCTGCATATTCATCCTTCTTGCGATTCTTTTTGAGACATCTTTTGTCAAGATAGGACTTCCTCCGGTT
Organism: Bacteroidales bacterium; assembly: GCA_022774085.1. GTDB lineage: Bacteria > Bacteroidota > Bacteroidia > Bacteroidales > UBA932 > Cryptobacteroides. The sequence goes on along the minus strand of JALFNZ010000161.1, from coordinate 22,511 downwards.
TTCGAGAACCTGATTGACAAGGAAACCGGGCTGATTGCAATTGTGGCGTCAATCACGGAATTTGCCGTTCTTTGCATAGTTTATATAATCAATTCGGCAATCACATCAAGGAACGAAATAAAAATGGAGCGTTACAAGGCCAATATGGCGCAGTACCGCTACCTTAAACTCAAGAAACAAGTCAATCCCCACTTCCTTTTCAACAGCTTGAACGTCCTGAATTACCTGATCATTGACGAAAAGACCGAGCAGGCAAGCACATATACCCAGAAATTGGCGGCCATTTACCGCTATATGCTCAAAAGCGAAGATGAGGACCTTGTAACGCTCAGGGACGAAATGAAGTTCGTGGAGCAATACATAGACCTCATCAAGGTCCGGTTCCCTCAGGGATTCGATGTGAATATTGACATACAGGAAGAGGATTATGGAAGGTTGGTGTTGCCATGCTCAATCCAACTGCTGGTTGAAAATGCTACCAAACATAATGCTATAAGCCCGAATAAGGAGCTGACAATAAACATCAAATCCAACGGCACGGAGATTTCCATTGATAATAATGTAATCCCAAAACTCACCAAAAGCCCTTCCACAGGGCTGGGCCAGAAATATATCAGGCAACAATATCTTGACTTGTCCGGAAAGGAAGTCAGGATTGAATGTATAAATGATATATACAGGGTAACCCTTCCACTTATATAATAGATTCTAACTGCTTAAATCGAGGAAATATGAAAGCATTTATTGTTGAAGATGAAATAATTGCACAGAAGAGTCTTGCAAGGTTGCTGTCGCAGAACTTTCCTGATATGAAAGTTGTGGGTACGGCCTCTTCAGTTAAGGAGACTGTTGATTGGCTGAGGAATAATCCCGATGAAGCAGATATCATCTTTCTGGATGTGGAGCTGACAGACGGAATATGCTTTGAGATTTTCAAACAGGTGAATGTCAAGGCCAAAGTGATTATGACAACAGCTTACGACAGTTACGCCCTCAAGGCCTTCGAAGCAGGCAGCGTGGACTACCTGCTCAAACCTGTTGCCACTGCTGATTTGAAAAGAGCAGTGGCAAGATGCAGGATGAGTGGCGGGCAGATAGATGTGGAAGCACTGATAAAAGCAATGGGCGTAAAGCTGACTACCCCTGTCAAAGAATACAAGGAAAGGTATATCATCAGACTTAATGACAGGATCATTCCTCTGAATGTCAATGAAATAGCCTATGTATATTCAGAGGACAAGAACAACTACCTCGTGACCTTCGACGAAAAAAAATATATAATAGACTCTTCTCTTGATGACATCAGCGAAGAACTCAATCCGAACATGTTCTTCAGGATTTCACGCAGTTGCATCATTTCCGCAGGGGCCATCACAAGCATCGTAAAACAAAGCGGAGGACGACTGAAAATTCAAGCCTCCCCCGTCTCTTCATTTGAAATGACAGTCAGCCGTTCAAGGGTTGATGATTTCCTGAACTGGCTGGAAAAGTAGATAATTCCTTATTTATCAGATAGAAAGGACGTTAAGAACATTTATAAGTTCCCTGTCGATTGGTTTTGCAATGCGGATTGCCTTGTTGAAAGGGACATATACAATCTGGTCATTCTTGACACCAATCATGATGTTGCGCTGACCGTCCTTGAGAGCTTCGATTGCCGCCACACCAAGACGACACGCGAGGATACGGTCCTGCGCTGTCGGGCAGCCGCCCCTCTGAAGGTGTCCGAGGATGGTCACACGTGCCTCGAACTCAGGGTATTCATGCACCAGACGGTCTGCATAATACTGCGCTCCACCTGTACCGTCTTTCTTGCTTTCGGAAACGAGGACGATGGAACTGTTTTTGCTCTTGCGCACTCCCCTGCCGATAAAGGAAGCAAGCTGGTCTACATTTGTCTGGTCCTCAGGGATGATGGCAGCTTCCGCTCCGGTTGCAATAGCCGCATTCTGCGCAAGGAATCCTGCATCACGACCCATTACTTCTACAAAGAAGATGCGGCTATGGGAGTTGGCGGTGTCCCTGATTTTATCGACACAGTCCATGATGGTGTTAAGCGCTGTGTCATAGCCAATTGTAGTATCCGTTCCATACAAATCGTTGTCGATGGTTCCAGGAAGGCCTACACACGGAATATCATATTCCGATGCCAGAATCTGGGCTCCGGCAAGGGAACCGTTGCCTCCGATTACAACAAGGGCATCGATACCGTTTGCCTTGATGTTTTCAAAAGCTTTTACCCTGCCGTCCTCAGTCATGAAGTCCTTGCTTCTTGCCGTTCTGAGGATTGTACCTCCACGGTTGATGGTGCCGCTGACACTTTCAGAAGAAAAATCCTTGATGTCGTTGTGGATAAGTCCTTCATAGCCGCGAAAAATACCTTTAACCTTCCAGCCGTTGTAAATTGCTGCCCTGGTTACGGCCCTGATAGCCGCATTCATTCCTGGAGCGTCACCTCCTGAGGTGAGGACTCCAATTGTGGAAATTTTAGCCATATTTCGGTGTTTCGTTTAGTTCATCTGTATGCAATGAGTGCATATCTTGGCAAAACTACAAATTTTTTCCTAATTTTGCCCGCTTTCCTGACCTAACTTTTATCACAGGTCGGAGATAGGATAATTAATTATTTATAATCCAATGAAAATCGGCAATTTAGATTTAGGAGAAAAGCCTCTTTTCCTCGCGCCCATGGAGGACGTCACCGATGCTTCTTTCAGATATATCTGCAAGGAGTTCGGGGCGGATATGATGTACACTGAATTCATCTCCTCCGACGGATTGATCCGGGATGCAAGGAAATCTCTGGCAAAACTTCTGACATACGACTACGAGGCCCCTGTCGGAATCCAGATTTATGGAAACATTCCACAGGCGATGGTCGATGCAGCTGTCATGGCTGAAAAGGCCGCGGAAATTGCCGGTGGACATGGAGCTGATGTGATTGACATCAATTTCGGATGCCCTGTGAGCAAGATTGCCCGCAGAGGTGCCGGTTCCGGAATGATGAAGGAACCGGACAAGATGGTGCAGATTACCAAGATGGTGGTCGATGCTGTGAAAAAGCCGGTCACGGTGAAAACCCGTCTTGGCTGGGACGAAGATTCCAAAATCATCGTCGAACTTGCCGAGAGGTTGCAGGACGTTGGCATTCAGGCGCTTACCGTACACGGAAGAACCAGGTGCCAGATGTATAAGGGAGAAGCAGACTGGACGCTTATCGGGAAAATCAAGGAAAACCCCCGAATGCACATTCCAATTATAGGCAACGGTGACATCAACTCACCTCAAAAGGCCGCGGAAGCCTTTTCCAGATATGGGGTGGACGGAATAATGATAGGAAGGGCGACCTTCGGACATCCGTGGTTGTTCAGGGAGATACGTCATTATCTTTATACAGGCGAACTCCTGCCACCTATGAGTGTGGCAGAAAGAGTGGAGCTTTCCCACAGGCATCTTGATAAATCGATAGAAATCAAAGGAGATGTGGTGGGAGTGCTTGAAATGAGACGTCATCTTTCATGCTATTTCAAGGGATTGCCGGATTTTAAGGAGACCAGATTGAAACTTGTGACTCTGAAGGACCCTCAGGAGATTCACAAGACCCTGGATTATGTGCTCGAACGCTGGGGAGAGAGCTATGCATATGAGGAAAATTTGTAAAAACAAAAATGTTTTATGATAGATCAGACCATACTTTTCCCATACTGGATTACATTGAAAATCAGACATTTGATGTTTGATTTAGGTCTTCGCAAGGAACATGTTGCGGATGTACCTACAATATGTGTCGGCAACGTCACTGTAGGGGGAACAGGCAAGACTCCACACACCGAGATGATCATCAGGGAGCTGCTGGCGGATAGTCAGTGGAAGGGTGATAACATTTCTGTTATTTCAAGAGGGTATAAAAGGAAAACTTCTGGTTTCCAACAGGTTATGGCAGGTTCAAGTGCAAAGGAATATGGAGACGAGCCTTTGCAGATAAAAAACAAGTTTCCTGAGGTCACTGTGGCTGTTGACAAGTCCAGAATCCGCGGATGTGACTTTCTTGCCCATCCGGAAAAGCTTGCAGAATCGAAAAACGCGAAAAAATGCCGCAACAAGGATTTCCGCCCTGCTGACCTTATCATCATGGATGATGCCTTCCAGTACCGTTCCCTCAAAGCATCCCTTTCAATAGTCCTGGTTGATTGGAACCGCCCGGTTTTCAAAGACCATCTGCTGCCCATCGGACGCCTTCGAGACCTGCCCGAAAGAATTGCAGCGGCAGATGTCATCATTGTAACAAAATGCCCGCATGAAATCAATGGCTGGCAGAAGAGCAATTGGGCAGAAGCTCTTGGTCTGACTCAGTATGATTCGTCTCTGTGCCATGGTATAAGAGGCACGAAAAAGCAACATCTGTTCTTTACCTGCATCGACTATGACGGCATCAGACCGGTATTTGACGAGGGAGATAACAGATATCTTTATGCAAAAAAACTGATTCTCTTCTCAGGAATCGCCAATGACACCCCTTTGAGAAGTTACCTTAGCAGTAACTACAAGATGGTCAGGCACTTTTCGTTTCCTGACCATCATGCATTCACTCGTAGTGATATTTCTGAAATTAAAGATTCAGCCAAAGCCTATCCTACAGCTGTGATAATGACGACTGAAAAGGACAGTCAGAGAATCCGAGACTGTAAATATGTAGATAACAATCTGAAAACCAAGTTATTCTACGTCCCTATCAAGACATCCTTCCTCAGTGAGGAAGACCGTCAAGTCTTTGTCAGTCTTCTGAATGACCTGAAATAATCTCATTCTGTGCCTCCACTGATGCTTCATGGATGGCATTGAATACGGTTACAAGGAATTTCTCCGGAAGTCCTGCCTCACGTCCTTTGGCAACAACTTGCTCCAACACTGCATCCCAACGGTTTGCCTGAATGATGGCGATATTGTTGTCCCTCTTATATTCTCCAATCTGACGACTGATTTTCATTCTGGAAGCCAGAGTGTAGAGGAGGTTTTCGTCAATGATATCGATTTTGGCACGAAGCTGGTCGATATTCTCTTTCCACGACTGATTGTCTGAGTCTGCATCCCTTACAGTGATCTTGTTATACAGCAGGTCGCGGAGCTGTTCCGGGGTGAGCTGCTGCTTGGAGTCACTCAATGCACATGCAGGGTCGCAGTGCGATTCAATCATAAGTCCCTCAAAACCAAGGTCAAGCGAGCGCTGTGAAATCTCCTGGATATAATCACGGCTACCTGCCATGTGGCTCGGATCGACGAAAAAAGGAAGCTCAGGATAGCGGCTGCGGAGTTCAATTGCGATCTGCCACTCCGGATTGTTGCGGTATTTAATCTTTTCTGATGTGGAGAATCCGCGATGGATGACACCGAGTTTCTTGATACCTGCCCTGTTAAAACGCTCAAGGGCTCCTATCCAAAGGTCAAGATCCGGGTTGACAGGGTTCTTCACCAGAACAGGTATGTCTGTATCTTTCAGTGCATCAGCGATTTCCTGAACAAGGAACGGGTTGGCAGTCGTCCTTGCGCCTATCCACACCAGATCGACTCCGTGCTTGAGGCACTCGAAGACATGCTTCTGGCTCGCCACCTCCGTTGCAATCTTGAGTCCGAATTCACGTTTTGCTCTCTGCATCCATTTAAGGCCAGGCACTCCAATACCTTCAAAGCATCCCGGATGAGTGCGTGGCTTCCAGATACCTGCACGGAACACGTTGATACCCAAATCTTTAAGTCCTTCTGCGGTTGTCATTACCTGTTCTTCAGACTCTGCGCTGCACGGGCCAGCAATGACGCTTGGTCTGGGTTCTGTGAACATTCCCCATTCATAAAGAGGAATCAGTTCCAAATTTTTGTTCGCCATAATTGTTAAGTGTTATCGGATTATTCTTCTGATTTTGTTTGCTTCTGTCATCAGTTCCCTCAATTTGTCCTCGTCAGATTCGTCAACTGCATCCCTGAAAGCTTTCATTTTCTCGATGTAGGTATCCATGACCCTGAGAACATTGTCCCTGTTCTGGGAAAGTATCGGAATCCACATATCCGGGCTGCTCTTTGCCAATCGTACCGTGGATGAGAATCCTCCCGAGGCAAGGTCGAAAATATGCTTTTCGTCCTTTTCCTTGTCAAGGACGGTCAGTGCAAGAGCAAATGAAGTGACGTGAGAGATATGCGAGACGTAGGCTGTGTGCACATCATGATTTGAGGAATTCATGTATATTGTCCTCATATTCAATGTGTCATAGAGTTCTTCAATCTTTCTGACAGCCTTCGGAGCTGATTCCTCGCTGTCACAAATTATGCAGGCATGCCCGTCGTACAGGCCAGGCATTGCCGCCCATGGTCCGCTGTATTCCGTACCCGCCATTGGGTGAGTGGCGACATATTGCCTTCGCAGGGGATGATAACGGACTGTCCTGGTGAGGTTCTCCTTTGTGGAACAAACGTCTATGACAATCTTGTCGCTGCCTTTTTCCCCGAGTGAGGAGAACATATCCAAAACCTGGGGAAGGAGCTTGACCGCCCCTCCGACCGGAATGGCTAGGATTATGATGTCGCTGAGGCTTATACATTCCTCCAGGCTTGCCACCCTGTCCACAAGGCCGATTTTTTCTGCAGCAGCGGCATTCACAGGCTCAGCCTCAACCCCAAGAACAGTCTGGGCAAATCCCCTTTTCTTAAGGTCTATTGCCATCGATCCTCCTATGAGACCGAGACCGATGATTCCGACCGTATTTGTTCTATTTGTCATAATTTATTCAGATTCATTATTTTACAGGCATTATTGCTGCTATTCTGTCATATGCTTCCCTCAGGGTTTCCTGTTTGGCACAGAGGGAGATGCGGATGTAGTTTTCGCCGTTTTTTCCGAATATGAATCCCGGAGTTATGAATACCCCAGCTTCATAGAGGATTTTGTCGGAAAGTTGTTCGCCTGAAGAGAATTGAGAAATCTTTCCCCATAGAAAAAGCCCCGCACTGTCGCGGTCATATTCCGCCCCGACAAGGTCGAAAATCTTCCCTGCCAATTCGCGTCTGCTACGATATTCCGCATTGAGATCGGCGAACCATTCCGGCCCCTGTGCAAGAGCCTCGATAGCAGCCATTTGCATTGCCTTGAACATACCAGAATCCATCTGGCTCTTCACTTTGAGAATCTGTGAAATCACGTCCTGTGCGGCAGCGACCATTCCGATTCTCCATCCGGCCATATTGTGAGCCTTGCTCAATGAATTCAGCTCCAGACAACAATCCAGAGCACCTGGCACGGCAAGAATGGAAATAGGATTGTCATTGAGAATGAAACTATATGGGTTGTCATTGCATATCATGATACCGTGTCTGCGTCCGAAGTCCACAAGTTTGGCATAGAGCTGCCCGGTGGCAGGGGCGCCAGTAGGCATATTCGGATAATTGGTCCACATGATTTTCACTCCTTCCAAGTCCATCTGCTCAAGAGCTTCAAAATCCGGCTGCCATCCGTTCTCAGCCTTTAAGTCATAGGTAATTATCTCTGCTTCAACAAGTTTCGATGCCGATGAATAAGTCGGATAGCCGGGGTCAGGAACAAGCACCTTGTCACCTTTATTGAGAAATGCCAGGCTGATGAGCAAGATGCCTTCTTTCGAGCCGACAAGGGGCTGAATTTCGGTATTCGGATTCAGGTCAACTTTATACCATTTCTTGTACCACTGGGCAAAAGCCTGCCTGAGCTGAGGGAGGCCGACATAGCTCTGATAGCCATGGCTGGAGGGCTGAGCGGCACATTCGCACAAGGCATCAATTGCCTCCTGAGGAGGCATGCCGTCAGGTGAGCCGATTCCAAGGTTGATTATTGGCGCAACACCCTGCTCTGCCCTTGCAGAGTTCATGGATGCAATCTCTTTGAGTTTGCGTGAAAAATAATATTCCTGAACGCTTTCCGTTCTTTTTGCCGGTTGTATGATCATAGTTTACAATTATTATATTGCTGCGACATACTCTCCGAGGACATTGAGGTCTTCCATCAAAGGTCTTACGGCTGCAATTGCCTGAGTATAACGCTGATAATCTTCAAATTTGATGTCCACATAGAAAAAATACTGCCACTGGTGCCCCGGAATCGGAAGGGACTGGATTCTTGTCAGGTTCATTCCGTAGAATGAAAGAATGGTCAGTACATGGGCTAGCGATCCTGCCGTATGAGGAAGGGTAAAACACATCGAGACTTTATTCACTTGGGACTTATCCACACTCATGCTATCGTCCAGAATGAGAAAACGGGTGAAATTCTGTTTGTAGGTTTCAATGCTTTCTGCCAGCATCTCAAGTCCATAAAGCTCTGAGGCAAGGGTGGAAGCCACGGCCCCGATGCCCATCAGCCCCTCTTTGGCAATCTGCGCTGCACTTTTCGCTGTATCTTCACTTTCAACCAGTCTGATCCAAGGATAGTCTTTGAAAAACTCACGAGTCTGGTTGATAGCCATATAATGGGTCCTGACTTCCTTGATATCTTGAATCTTCTGGCCGGGTATCGCCATGAGATTCTGCTGGATACGCAGGAAAATCTCACCTTTTATCTTCCTGTCATATTTGCGAAGTAGCTCAAAATTGGGAAGCAATCCTCCGGAAACAGTGTTTTCAATGGCCATCACTGCTGCATCCGCGCTGCCCAGGTCCATGCTGGTGTACAGGCCTTCAAAGGTATCACATTCCACGATTTGAGGATTATCCACGCCATTACGGCCATAGAAAAGCCTCGCCGCCTGCTCATGAAAGCACCCTTTGACTCCCTGGATAGCAATGTTTTTCATATTCGGTCAAATTATTCTGTCTATTGTCAAAGTTCATCGGGAAAACAAAAAAGGCTGTCCGAAACCGGACAGCCCAATATACTATGTTATATTGCTTCGATACATAACGTCCGGTCCATCATCTGTGCTGATAATAGAAATAATAATAACCGTAAACGTTAAATCGATAAGTTCCCATAACTGTCGTTATTATTGTCCCTCATCAGAGGGAAGCGGGTACAAATATAACAATATTTCTGAAAATTACACCGTCATGATGTCTTTTTCTTTTGCAGAAACGAGTTCATCAATCTTCTTGGTGAATGCATCTGTCTCTTTCTGGACATTCTGCTCGTAATCTTTCTGCATATCCTCAGGCATGCCTTCTTTCTGAGCCTTCTTCAAAAGCTCGATGGCGTCCCTGCGGGCATTTCTGACAACCACTTTTGCGCTTTCTCCTGCAGCTTTGGCTTTCTTGATGAGATCTTTACGACGCTCTTCAGTAAGAGGCGGTATGTTGCAGCGGATTGTTTCACCGTTGTTCTGAGGAGTGAGTCCTATGTTGGCGTCCATTATGGCTTTCTCGATGACCGGAATCATTTTCTTCTCCCATGGCTGGATCATGATGGTCTTCGCGTCAGGAGTAGTAACGGAAGCTACCTGTGAAACAGGTGTAGGAGTACCATAGTAATCTACGTGTACACTATTAAGAATCAAAGGATTGGCTTTTCCAGCACGGTATGTCTTGAGGTCTTCCTCAAGGAATTCAAATGCATCGGACATTTTTTCCTTTGCACCTGCGAGGATTTCTTTTGCTCTTGTAATCATATCAATATCAATTATGTTTATTCTGTAGGATATGCTTCAGGATGCCTATACATGGACAAGGGTACCTGTATTCTCTCCCTTGACCAGTTTAGTAAGGTTGCCTTTCTGGTTCATATCGAAGACGATGATCGGCATATTTCCTTCGCGGCAGAGTGCAAAGGCTGTCTGGTCCATGACCTTGAGTCTGTCTTCGATGGCTTTGTCAAACGTGAGCTCATCATATTTTACAGCTGAAGGGTCCTTTTCCGGGTCTGCTGTATAAACGCCGTCCACACGTGTACCTTTCAGAAGAGCATCCGCACCGATTTCAAGGGCGCGAAGGGCAGCTCCGGAGTCTGTTGTGAAATATGGGTTGCCCGTGCCTCCGGCAATCAGGGCCACTCCGCCTTTCTCCATGACAGAAACGGCATCATCCCTCATATAATATTTAGCTACAGGCATCATCGGAGTTGCAGTAAAGACTTCTGCCTCGACTCCTGCACTGCGGATTGCCATAGCAAGGCCAAGAGAATTGATGACTGTTGCAAGCATGCCCATCTTGTCTCCGTTGACCCTGTCAAAACCTTTTCCGACTCCCTGTAGACCTCTGAAAATATTGCCTCCGCCTATTACGATAGCCACCTGAAGTCCGTTGCGGACTGCTTCTGCGACTTCTTCTGCATAGGCTGCAAGATAATTTTCGTCAATTCCTTTGCCTGACGGACCGCCAAGGCTTTCTCCGCTGAGCTTGAGCAGGACACGTTTGTATTTTCCCATATAAATTCAGTTTAGTGTTGCATATACCCTCCTTGCGGCATTCCGCTGCGCAATTCGAGCAAACAAAAGTATCGAATTATTATGAAACTTGCAAGAAAGATTATATCTTTGCACACCGTGTTGGGTCATTCCGCAAATTTTCAACACATTGAGAAGATAACTATTCATTAAAAAGATATGGCTAATATTTTAACATCTTCAATCGGCAAGAAGCTTATCATGAGTATAAGCGGCCTTTTCCTAATTCTTTTCCTGCTTCTTCACATGACAATCAACCTGTTCTCTGTCATCGACAGTTTCACAGGTAGCTATGGCGCTGCAGACGGATTGTTCAAGGCTGGATGTGATTTCATGGCTCTTCCAATCGTGACCATCATGGTCCCTGTGCTTGCACTCGGATTCGTTATCCACATCATCTATGCTTTCTACCTCACAATCTGCAACATCAAATCCCGTGGTGGTTACAGCCGTTATGAAGTGTCAAGCAAAGCCAAAACCGAGTCATGGGCTTCGAAGAACATGCTGGTCCTTGGAATCATTGTCCTTGGAATCCTTGCATTCCACCTCACTCATTTCTGGGCTGACATGCAGCTTGCCGAGTTCACTGGCGGACACGCAGAAGACCCTTACGTCCTTCTCAACGCGACATTCGGTCAGTGGTGGGTTGTGGTTATCTACATCATCTGGTTCGGAGCTCTCTGGTTCCACCTCACTCACGGATTCTGGAGCGCATTCCAGACAGTAGGTTGGAGCAACCAGATCTGGGTAAAGAGACTCAATGTCATCGGTTACATCTTCGCAACCATCATCTTCCTCGGATTTGCAGCTGTTGCAATCAATGCTTGCCTTCAGGCCAACGGCCTGCTCTGCTGCGGTTGCTGCTAAGAATTCCGTAAACAAGAATCAAAAAAAATACTGGTCAGACGACCAGTATTTTTTATATCTCCCCACCGAGCGGAAGGGTTTTGCGACGCAGCCAGGCAGCCGTTTCAGACGGCAGATGAAGGCTGAGGCGACGATATACACTTTCGTTGTAGGCGTTCAGCCATTCGGTTTCTTCATCTGAAAGAAGGCCTGGAATGATGGCTGCGGTGTCTATATGACAGCAGGTCAGCGTCTCAAATTCCAGCCATGAGCCGAATTCATTGCTGCCAGATTCACGGCAGAGGATGACATTCTCGTGACGGATTCCATGCATGCCCTCCCGGTAGAGACCAGGCTCATTTGAAGTAATCATGCCGGGAAGCAGGGGCTGGGAGTTGAAATTCTGCCTGATGTCCTGAGGCCCCTCATGCACACATAGCCAGAAGCCTATGCCATGACCTGTCCCATGGCCAAAATTACGCTTAGCTTTCCAAAGAGGATTACGGGCGAGCACATCTATCTGACATCCTGCCGTTCCCCGAGGGAACCGGGCCATCGAAAGCGCAATCATTCCCTTGAGTACCAGGGTGTAATCTTCCTTTTCAAGTTCCGAACACGGCCCCATCGGAACTGTACGAGTTATATCGGTAGTGCCGGTGAGATACTGTCCTCCGGAATCCACGAGATACAGGCCCTTCGGACTTATGATTGCCGAACCCTCACGAGGTGTACAGTAGTGCGGAAGCGCAGCATTGGCGCCATATGCCGATATGTTCTCGAAGCTGTTGCCACGATAGCCCGGAACATCTGCACGAAGGGATGTCAGCTTCTCGGAAGCATCCCATTCCGAAACCTCCCGTCCGGAATTCACCTCATTTTCAAGCCAGTACAGGAAGGTTTCCATCGCAACTCCATCATCGATATAGGTCTGCCTCTGGGCAGAAATCTCCGACTCCGTCTTGATGGCCTTTTCAAGAATAACCGGAGAAATCCCGGAAATTATGTTTGCAAACAGAGTTTCAAGAAAAGAAGCCACGTGATAGTTCAGGCTCGACGGATCTGCAAAAATCACCGTATCAGAATTTTCATCCGCAAGTATCTCCAATCCCTGCATGAGGGACTCATATTCGCAGATGGTAACCCCATCCAGTTCAAGTTCAGAAAAACTGTCAACCGTATCAGGGTCATAGTCCCCATCGACGGGCTTGGTTACAAACCATTTGACATAATCCTGAGTGACAAGAAGATAGGATATCACAAGAGGATTGTACTCAATGTCATTGCCCCGGACATTAAGCATCCATGCAATTTCATCAAGAGAGGTAAGAAGCAGCGCCGAAGCACCCTCGACCATCATCCATTTTCTCAGCCATGCTATCTTCTCCACACGCTGTGTCCCCCCGAAACTGTCCACGTCCATGGTGGTAATAGGGCTCACCGGAAGCAGAGGACGGTCCTGCCACAGCACATCCAGCATATCCGGCACATCAACCACAAGCCCTCCCTCTCCGAGGGAAGAGCGGACCTGGGCAATGAACCCGGAACTCATGCAAAGACCATCCACAGCAACAATCCTTGCCCTGCCGGAAAGCCACTGGGGTATAAGCACTGAATCCGGCATCCTGGTCTTGTGAAGCTCCACCCCTGTGCCCCGAAGCTGGTTGTTGGCCTGGATGAAATAGCGGGAATCGGTCCAGAGTCCTGCATGGTCCATGGTAATAACCACATCCCCAGCTTCACCGGTGAATCCGGTAAGCCATTCCACCTGCTTGAAGCGGGGTGCAGGATATTCACTTGCGTGAGGATCCGATCCACATACAATTACAGCGTCCCAACCTTTGTCGGACATCAGAGAGCGAAGCGCGGCTATCCTGCCGGCATGAATGTATCCGTTCATAACTAAGATTCAATCGTTACAACCTCAAGTTTCGCGACATGCGAAACTAAAATTACAACAAGGTTGCAATTTAGGCAATTTCTGCGATAATTCCGTCAGAAATGAAGAAAGACTCTTCGGGAATGCGGATGCGGCCCTCCATGGCAGGGACAAGGCAGCCGCAGGAAAGCATCTTTTCAAGGGCACGGGAATCGGTATGAGCCCGGAGAAAGCCCTCATCCACACCTGCGGAAGTGCGAAGCGAAAGCATCAGGGTTTCAAGGTCGTACTGCTCCTTCGTGAGGATTTCCGACCCGACAACCGCGTCTGGCGGAATGGACGAGTTCATGAAATCCCCACCTTCCTCCGTACGGCCAAAACGGTAAAGGTAGGCCTTCAGGTCGGGGTTATTCCACTTTCTCATGATTACAGGCTGATTTCCGGAATCTTCCGACACGAGAAAACTGTGGGCACCCGGACCGAAGCCGGTATAAGGCACATGGTCCCAATAGGCAGAATTATGGATGGCTTCCTTTCCCTCAAGGGCGAAATTTGAAATCTCATAGTGATTATATCCAGCCTCATTCAGACATTTGCACAAAAGGTCATATTGCTGGCGGCACTCCTCCTGGGAAGCCTCCCTGAAAGTTCCTCTGCGAACAAATTCAGCCAGCATGCTGCCCGGCTCCACAGAAAGCTGATAAGCCGAGATATGCGGTGGGAGTTTCCCGGAAGATGAAATCTCAAGTGCCTGATGGACTGTATCTTCCCATTGTTTCAGGGTTTGCCGGCCCAGTCCGAAGATAAGGTCTATGCTGATATTTTCCATCCCTGAAGACTCTATGATATGATATGCCCTGCGGGCATTTTCCGAATTATGGCGACGGTTCATCCACTTCAGAATCCCGTCATCGAAGGACTGGACACCCATGCTTATACGGTTGACTCCAAGCCTGGTCAGGCCGCGGATATATCCTTCTCCCTTTTCAACGACGTCCTCAGGGTTGACCTCGACGGTAAACTCCTCGAAATCTGTCCTGACTCCAGCCTGCTTCAGGGTTTGGAGCAGAGCCTCAAAAAATGAAAGCGGCAGCACCGAAGGGGTGCCACCACCTATGTATAATGTATTGATTTCACCGGTTATTTCATGGCGACGAGATAAAATCTCATCGCAGAGTGCTTTCTGATATCTCAAGAACAGCCTCTGGTCCAATGTTCCTCTACCCTTGCATCCCGGAACAGCCTCGGAATAGAAATCGCAGTAGGTGCAGAAACTTCTGCAGAATGGGATGTGTACGTAAATCACGCCGAACCTATCTGAGCATCATCTCAGCCTCTCCCAGCTTTCCCTGGGATGTATAGGCCTCAAGAGTGTAAATTCCTTTGACATAGCCTGTTATGTCATTGAGATATATGGCTACATCAAGTTCTTTACCCTGGTAATCTACCTCACGGGAAGCCGAACATATAAGAGGCTCGCCATCCACCTCAAAGGTTCTCTGAGTGCCGTTTGTCAGGAGAATCCCGTCCGGACCTTTGACTCTGATATAGATTCTGACAGGGCCTTTAGGTGCCAGGTCATTCTCCACAAGACTTAGATTGGCAAGCAGACGGACCACCCTGCTGCTGCGGTCAGTAGGCTTGTCTGAGGCATTGTAGGCCTCCATCCTCAAGCCGCGAGCCTTGATGACGGATCCGGCTGCAACCTGCCCGCTAAGACTCTCGACAGTCTTTGAAAGCTCTTCTGACTGACGTCTGCTCTCGGCAGCTTCGCGTCTTGCCGCTGCTGCATCTGCCGTAAGTTTCTTGTTGAGAGTGTTGAGGGAGTCAATCTGCACGATGTAGTTCCTCATGATGCTCCTCAAAGTTCCCAATTCCTTCTCATATTGGCGCATCTTGCTTCTATTTGCAGCATCTGTCTTCTTGATTCTTTCTATCAGCTGAGATACTTCCTCCCTTGAAGAGTCCAATTGGGAATTAATGCTTTCATAATCAGAAGAAAGCGAGGCATAATCATTCTGAAGATCGATCATCTGCTGAGTGAGTTCCTGCTTGTCGATTGTAAGTTCGTTGACCAGCGATGATTTCTCCCACCAGATGTAAGCCAATGCCCCAGCGAGCAAAACTGCAACTGCGATCATAACATACATCACAGTCTTGAGATTTTTCTCTTCCATAATCTTGTTTTTTTTGTCCATAATTACCAAACAACTCGCAAATTTAGGAAAAATCCGATATATTTGCACCCAATGCCGCATGCGGCAGAGGCAGATTCTTCAAATTTAAAGCCAATAATAATGAAACAGGACATGAAAATCCATGATAGTACAAAATACCTCATCAGATCGATAAAGTACTTCTTTTATTTCGCGATCATCGTTGCACTGATGGTAGGTGCGCTCATCCTTGTGGGGGCAGTTGAAGGAAACATCGACACAATCTTCCGGGGAGGATGGAATTCGATATGGAAGATGGCCATTCTCTTTGCCGTCGTCGCTGCAATCTATCCGAAACTCGGGTTCATCAAAAGGGAGGCAATAACCACAAAACCCTGGGCTGAAGTCCGCCAGGAGGTGATTGACCTTTTCAAGGAAAGGAACTACATCCTGGAAAGCGAGGACGCTACGCAAATAACCTTCCGGTACAAGAATGTCGCAGGGCGCATCAGCAAGATGTTTGAAGACAGGATTACCGTCAATGCCGACAAGGATGGTGTTGTGGAGCTTGAAGGGCTGAGAAAAGATGTCATGCGGCTGAGCATGGGCATCGAGAACCGCTTCATCAGCTGAGGGAACGCGCAATCATCCTGGTAGCCTGTTCAAGGGCCTGGTAAAATTCCTCGCCAAAATATCTCTCAATGGGTTCCCTGAGGAACTGATATACCCTTATGCCTTCCTTCTTCCCTTTTCTGAAGGCATCTTTGCAAATGTCCCAGCGGTGGAGGTTGAGCGCCTTCGTGCCATTGCTCAGGGTTGAAACTCTGATCGGATAAAGCCAGCAGGAGATTGGCTTCCTGAAATCACCCTTCCCCTGAAACCAGCAACGCTCCATGGAGCAGAAACAGTTTCCATTTTCATCAAAGAGGGTATAGGCACATTCCTCGCCTCCACTCACAAGAGGAGTAACGATATCCCCATCAACATCAACCTCAAAGAAGCCCTTGGACTGGACGGCCTTGCGCCCCTGCAAAGGCATAATAGGAGAGAATATCGGATAGTTCTTCTCAATTGCCTCCACCTCACATTCCTCCAAAGGAGCCCCGCTGTCCCCTATCACGCAGCAGCACCCCTTGCACTTTTCATAATCACAGGCAAAGTATTCCGTAAGAATTTCCTCAGAGACCAGACAATCATCTATCTGGAATATCATTCCATGGTTCATATTCATTTCTTTTCTGTTACATATTCTACGCGGCAGCCTTCGGACAGGGCCTTGAAAATTGCAGATACCTTGCCAGCGGTCACCGCGTCGGCCTTTCCACTGACATTGGAATAAATGTCCTTTCCTCCCAGGAAGCGTGTTGACAAGACTCCGACCCACCATGCAGGATCTGAAAGCTCAGATTCCACCCTGCGCTTTACCACTGCCTTGCAGGCCTTCAGCTCCTGTGCATCCACCTGGAAATCATTCAGGGAAGACAGAGCACCCCGAAGAAGAGCAAGCACTTCCATGACATCAGCCTGCCTGAATCCCGACCCGAAGCCGAAAGGATTGTCCCGACTTGCACTTATCCTGAGATTTATCCTCTCCTGAGGGTGACTTGTAATCACCATGTCTACATCTGCGCTGAAGCCGGCCTGGGCCATCGGGGCGGCAAGATGGCGCTTGAGGAGAAGTTCCGCAACGGACGAGGATATGATATTGTCTGATGTCATGGGATATGGCGCGCTTATGACAATGTCAACGACATCCCTGTCTCCCTCAACGGTATAGACAGATGTTCCAGAAACAGGTTGATAGCGGTACTGGGATCTCGGGAAGGCCTTCTGCGCTGTCTTGAAACAATGGACATATCCCAGAAGTTCCTTTTTCAGGACATACTCACTGATATCCCCGACAATGACAAGGGCACCGTCATCCATTTTTGCCGTCAGTTCCCCAAACAAGGATTCAGCCTTATTGAGAAAGCCCTCTGAAAGGGCATGGGGATCGGCATACACGGAAAATTTATTGTCAGGGCACAATATCCTGTCAATTTCTGACATCCTCCGGTAGTCTGACGATGATGGTTCATGGATAAGTTGCTGACATTCCCGATAGAAGGGATATTCTTCCGCATCAAGCGTGCGGCAATTGGATATCGAAATCAAAGCATTCATCAGCAGAGGGAACTTATCTGCTGGAGCAATGCCGGAGATTTTCGTATTGGCCAGGGATACCTCGGGTGAAAGGGATACTCCGTCATCTTGCAGAGCCTGGAAAAAATCCACTCCCCTGCATCCGTTTATCATGCAAAGATTCAAATAGTCACTGTAGAAAGCTCCTTCTCCCTGAACCAGGCCCGGGATGTTTCCGAAACCGCCGTTCATTACAAGGGAACAATACAATTTCCCCTCTGTCGGCATCTTCTTGTACACAACCGTAAAGCCGTCGGAGAAGATCCATATTGAACTGCCGGACGTAGGGTCTGTCTTTGAGGAAACGACCTTGAATTTCTGTGGCACCGGAGGAAGATCGGAATAAGCGACATTGGAATATGGCCTTGAATGGACATGGCTCTGTGCCTTGTCCCATGCCTGATGGAAGAGCTCCTGAATCCTTTCAGTTGGAACCGGGTGAGTGGCCCGGCATGAGACTGTAAGACCGGAAAAATCTAACAAAGAAGCGCTTACGACCGAATTGAACAGGTTCAGTTCCGTTTCGTCCTCAATGACACGGGAGGCATAGAAATCAATCTTCTGCCTTGTGGATGAGAGTGGGGCATTATTCAGGATGGCATCTATGCATCTATCAATGTAAGCGGCATTCTCCTTTTCCTGAGTCTCCACCAGAGACGACATCATGGCAACTGCGGCATCCTTGCAAGAAACGAATTCCCTTACGGAAGCCTGGGCAGAGGCAAGTGATGCCAAGGCCCCGGCCACCACACCGACAGCGCCCTCCACCTTATCATCCGGGCACATCAGGTCAATTGCAAATATTTCATTCCCGGATGTCCTTGCACTGGGAATAAACTTCCAGGCCAACTTGGAATACGGGATGTCCATAAGTCTGAGATTCTCCCTTATCCTTCCGGTTGCCATGATTCCAAGTTCATCCATTACTATCTCCATCAAGACCGGCTGGACAGTCGGCATCAAATTGTCTGGAGTCCGCGGGAACTGCCACTCAAAGGAAAGGGCCGCCAGATTGCCTTTGTGCGTATCGGACTGAAACGCAGGGCCGTTCAAAGTCCTTTCCCCTCGGGTTTCATCAATCCCCTCGACGGAAGGCATTGCATTGACCATCAGAGATATATCATACATCTTGGACACAATTCCATCCTTATTGACATCCCCGCTGATGAGGATTGTCTGTTCTGAGGGAGCGTACCATCCGGATGTGTCGCTCTCTGCAGAAGCGGACTCATTGATTATGTCAAAGATCAGAAGCAAGGTAGAATCCGTCACAGACTTTTCATCATACATCAGGACATCGGGAAATCTGTATATCGTAGCTTCATCGGTTACTTTGACATAGCCTTCCTTGCCTGGCATGATCCCTTTTGAAGCAAGGAACTGGACAGGGGTCTGTTTTCTGAAATGCGGAAGAGCCGACATGTTCCTTCCGGCAAGTTCCCGAGACTTTGCACCCAGACCAGGGGTCCGGGTTCCAACTTTCTGCACCAGAGCGAAGTCTGCTGTCTGTCTTTCTGCAGGATTGACAGAAATCATCCACCGGGTCCCATTGGGAAGAGTCCCCTGGTGAATTGCGGGATCGGATGGAAGCGTCGGTAAATCCTGAGCCAGGACCGAGATGGCAGAAAACATCCCTAACACAAGTGAGAAAAAAATCTTATTCATAATTTTCAAGTCGTTTCTTTTCATATTTTGCAAAATTAACATAAAAATCCCTATTTTTGCATTTGTGTGCTGTTTTGGACAGCAACAAGGAAATAAGTTCATATTATAAACACTAAAAATACTAAAGATGAAAAAGTTTTTACTGATTGTAGCTGCAGCCGTAATGTCGGCTTTTTCCGTGTCAGCGCAGGACCTGGCACAGGCAACTGAGACTTACAACAACGGAGCCATGGAGCTTCAGATGGGAAACAATGCCGCTGCTCTTGAGCATTTCCAGAATGCGCTCACAATGGCCGAATCACTTGGCGATGACGCAGCTGACCTCGTAAACAACTGTAAGAAAGCTATCTGCTCTGTTTCACTTTCAATTGCAAAGGACCTTTACAACGCCAAGAATTTCGACGATGCAATCGCTGCATTCGGAAAGGCAAAAGAGAATGCAGACAAATATGGTGAAGCTGAAATCGCTGCTGAGGCTGAGGACCTGATTGGCCAGACATGGAAACTTAAATATAACACCGATGCAAAAGAGGCCATGAAAGCCAAGGATTTTGCAACTGCTGCCGAGAACTTCAAGAAGGTCCTTGAACTTGACCCGACCAGCGGCAACACCGCAGTTCAGCTTGGCCAGGCCTACATGAAAGGCGGAAAGTTTGACGAAGCACTTGAGGCTCTTGAAGTTGCAAAGGCAAACGGTCAGGAGGACAATGCTGTGAAGATGATCTCTCAGATCTACCTTATGAAAGCTCAGGCAGCAAACAAGGCAAAGAAATATCAGGAAGTAATAGACATGGCAACCAAGTCAAACGAAGTCCTTGAGAATGCCAATGCCTACAAGCTTGCTGCAAGCGCTGCCCAGAAGCTCGGCAAGAATAGCGAATGCATCGGTTTCTATGAGAAATATCTTGAAATCTCTCCTAAGGCCAAAGATGCTGCAGGTGTGATCTGCACTGTCGCTGTCCTTTACCAGCAGGCTGGCAATAAGGAAAAAGCCAAGGAGTACTACGAGAAGATCGTCAATGACCCTCAGTTCGGAGCAACTGCAACCGAGCAGCTCAAGAACCTCTAAGATGACAGCTCTCGAGCTTCTTGCTCCTGCAAGGAATGTTGAAATCGGCATCGCAGCAATTGACTGCGGTGCCGATGCCGTGTATATTGCCGGGCCGAAGTTCGGAGCAAGAGTTTCTGCAGGAAACAGCATAGATGACTTGTCCAGGCTGTGCGGTTATGCTCACAGATTCGGCGGCCGCATCTTCTTGACTCTCAACACAATACTCTATGAGGAAGAGTTAGAGGAAGCCTCCGGGACTCTAATGCGGGCGCAGGAAGCCGGAGTGGATGCAATCATTGTTCAGGACCTCGCAGTCCTGGAGATCGCACACAGGCTCAAGAACTTTTCCCTGCCCCTGCATGCCTCAACCCAATGTGCCATACGCACCCCTGAACAAGCCAGGTGGCTTGAAAGCCTTGGCTTTTCAAGGCTTATTCTGGAAAGGGAACTTTCCCTAGAACAAATCCGCTCAATCCGCAATGCGACATCCTGCGAACTTGAATTTTTTGTTCATGGGGCCCTGTGTGTCTGTTATAGCGGACAATGTTACCTGTCAGAGATGATTTCCGGCAGAAGCGCAAACCGTGGAGCATGCATCCAGGCTTGCCGTTCCAGATACGACCTTGTTGACCAAAGGGGTGAAGTCCTCGTCAGGGACAAAGCGCTGCTCTCCCTCAAAGATTACAATTTGAAGAACAGGATTGAAGAACTGGCAGAAGCTGGCATAAGCTCCTTCAAGATTGAAGGCCGTCTGAAAAACGAGTCCTATGTCAGAAATACAGCTCTTGCCTATTCCGCTGAACTCCAACGACTAGTAGCATCCCATCCGGAAAAGTGGGAACGGGCTTCATTCGGGAAAACCAGCGGAGGATTCGTCCCTGACCTGTCAAAGACTTTCAACCGCGGATACACCGAACTGTTCATCGACTCGAAAAGAGGGCAATGGGCAAGTGGGGAAGCGGCCAAATCCATGGGTGAGGAAATCGGCACCGTAACAAGTCTGTCCAAAGACAGGACAAGGATACACATCGCTCCACAAAAGAAAGATTTACGCCTGTCGAACGGAGACGGTTTCTCCTTCGTCAGCAGAAGCGGCAGCGTTGTTGGATTCAGAGGTGACGTTTGCGCCGGGAATGAAATCATCTGCAAACCTGCAAAGGAGCTTTTCATTGGAGCCAGACTGTTCAGGAACCTGAATGCTGCATTTGAAAAAGAAGCTGCCAGAAATACGGCAAAAAGGGAAATCGGCGTGAATCTGATAGTGTCATCCCGCAGGGATGTGACCGGGGAAAACACTCTGCAGATATCTGCCACAAGCGAAGATGGACGAAGATGCGAACTCTCCGTCAAAGCCGGGGAAACAATCGCGGACAATCAGGAGCGTATCCGCAATCTTATCAGCAACCAGTTAGGGAAAAGCGCATCACACTACCGTTTTCACCTTGAAAGCATCGAGGAGGAGTCTCCTCTTCCGCTTGTGGGCGCAGCATACCTCAACGAAATACGCAGAAGCCTTGCCCAAGCCCTGGACAACCTTCCCTGCATGGCAAGGCCCCTTCTGAGAAATGTCATAAAAGGGAAAGGACTTCCATTCCCTGCCGCTCAGGCAAGCTATAAGCAGAATATCGCCAACTCTCTTGCACGGGACATATACGCCCAGGCCGGTGCCGCAATCATTGGCAATGCCTATGAACTCGAACCATCCGCATCAGCTGAACTGATGAGAACAAAATACTGCATCCGGTACGAGTTGGGCTTATGTCCTAAATACCAGCCTGAGACTGCAAGGGAAACAGCCGGGAAAGCCTTGTTCCTTCATAACAACGGCAGATATCTCGCGCTTGGATTCGACTGTGCAAAGTGCGAGATGACAGTATCCGCTACTGTTCAACAACCTCGAAAGTAAGGTCTACGTCCCCGAAATGCGAGGCTACCCCGCTACACTGAGCCAGCCACTTGTTGGAGAGCTGCCCTCTCCAGACATAGTCATCCCTTGAATTGAAGGGCAGGCTCACCTCCAGGCCATAACTCTTTGATGCCACCCTGACAAGGGCTGTACATTTCCACTCTGTACGGGTCCCGCCGTCGTCTTCGGTAATCATGAATGCGCAATGTGTCATCTGCTCGCTCCAATCAGATATGAGCATGGCATTGAACGGCTGAGGTATGCCCACCTGATTGCGCTTGACAACGACCAGAAAATCCGTAACCGTCGGGCTGTAAAGCCTCAATTCAGCTTCAGTTGTTGCAGTGAAATCCTCCACATAGCCTATCTTGACGAAGAATTCGGAAGCACCTGCAAACCAGGAATCATAGTTACGGTTCATCGTAAAATCCTTCAGTAT
>JALFNZ010000150.1 GCA_022774085.1 Bacteroidales bacterium | reverse complement strand
ACTCCGTTGAGGGAGTTTTCGAGAAGTTTGGAGAGGTTGTTTTCAATATCCTCTGCACTGGCACCCGGATAGGAACTCATCACAAGGATGACATTCGCATCGAATTTCGGGAACCTGTCTATGGAAATATTTATCAGCGAGAACACTCCGAAGAATGCCAGAGCCACGAATACAAGGGCTGTGGTAACCGGATTGTTGACCGCTTTTCTATATATGCTCATATAATCTTATTCTTATTTATTCGTTCAGGGCTTATTTCACAAGCTCAACCTTAATTCCGGATTTAAGTTTTGTCTGACCGCCGACAACAACGATGTCTCCTTCCTGAAGACCTTCAAGGACTTCATATTCAGTCTCAATCCTGCGGCCGAGTTTCACCGGTGTAAGTTTTACAGTGTTGTCAGCATTGACAACATATACGAATCTCTCTCCTGAGCCAGTCTGCTTTACGATGGCCAAATCAGGAACAACGACACTCTGCCTTGTACCGAAATTGACAGTTGCCCTTACGAACATACCAGGACGGAGGGTCTTGTAACTGTTGTCAACAACCACCTCTACGGTGAACGTCCTTGTCATAGGATCGATAGTAGGATAGATGCGGTTCACTTTGCCGTAGAAAGTCTTGCCAGGGATGGCATCAGCCACAATCTCGACAGAATCACCTTTCTTTACCTTTGTGTAATCAACCTCTGATATGCCCACAAGCATCTTCACAGGGACAATCTGCTCGACAGTGTAAAGAGGCTGGCTCATTGTGTACATATCGCCTGCATCATAATTCCTTGCAGAGATGACACCGTCGATCGGAGATACGAGAACGGAGTTCTCAAGAAGGTTGTCATAATTGGTCTTGCTGACATTGTAAGCCATTTCAATGGCATCAAGGTCTGACTGGGAAAGTCCGCCGGCATCAAAAAGACCTTTGAGACGATTGTATTCTATCTCATTGTTCTTAAGCTGGAGCTCTATCTGGGCAAGCTGAGTCTTGTCCATTTCTGCTACAACCTGTCCTTTCTTCACGAAATCGCCTACTTCAACATATATTTTGCTGATACGTCCGCCACTCTGAGGGGCAATGTTGTTCTTTACAAATGCCTGAACTGTGGATGTATATACCTCTGTCTGATCCACATTCTTGATTACAGATGTTGCGACCTGTACTCTTGGGGTCTGCTCCTGTGCATCTGCAGCAGCGCTCTTCTTCTCACCTGAATTTCCACAAGCTGCCACCGACAACAATGCAGCTGCGATAAGAGCATTCTTAAATAACTTTTTCATGTATATTTCTCCTTATTAATTATTCTTCTATGAAATCCTGACCCAATGTATTCTCCAGCTGCGCCTTGGCAGTGACGAAATTATAAACCGCCTGACTCTGAGCAAGTTTTGCCTGTGTAAGTGCAAGCTGTGCGTCGTTGAGCTCGATTAGCGTGCTGCGTCCGACCTGATATGATTTCTCAGCTATGTCATAAGCTTTCTGAGCCATCTTGACTGCTTCGACAGACGAATAGTATGTCTTCATGCTGGTCTCCATTGTATTGAGGCTCTGCCTGATGGCAATCTTGAGCTGACGCTCGGTGTTGGTTGTCTGCAGCTGAACCTGCTCGTACTGGTTCTTTGCCTGTCTGATGGCCTGATATCTCTTTCCGCCGGCAAATACCGGAATGCTCAGGCTGAGTCCCACGTAAGAGTAAGGAGTCCATCTGTACTGGCTGAAGTTGAAGTCATTGGTCATGGCGTTCATACTGAAGTTGAAACCAAGCGAGAGGGTCGGAATGTTGGCGAATTTCTGAACCCTGATGGAGCTTGCAAGCTGCTCTGCCTGAATTGCGAGCTGACGCATTGTGGTGTTGTTTGAAAGATCGAGGCCTTCAGCTTCATTGATATCACGCATCATTTCGGTTGAATAGTCCTCCAGAGCACCTGCAACGTCAATGTTAAGATCAAGGTCAACACCCATGACAGCCTTCAACTGCCAAAGTGACAGAATGACATTGCTTTCTGCGCTGTAAACGTTCGGAATGGCATTGGCAACAGTGGTCTTTGCCCTTGTAAGCTCCAACTCCGAACATTTCTGGGCATTGTACTTCTTCTGAGCTTCTTCATAGTTGCTTACAGCGTTTTCATACACCTGCTTGTAAACGTCAAATGCCTCTTTTGCGAGAAGGGTGGCAAAATATGCGCTCTTCACCTGCGACACCATGTCAAGCCTTGACGCACGTGCTTTTTCGACAGCAAGCTCCACGCTTTTGCCGGACACTTTGATGCTCTCCCAAAGCTGTGCGTTGACAATTGGCATTGCTGCGCTTACTCCTGCGCTCCAGGTGTTCCAGCGGCCGACTTCCATTCCATTTGCCATAGCACCTGCACCTGATTCTTCACCAGCTCCTTCAGGTATCTGAATATCACCTTCGCCGTCTCCGGCTCCTTCTCCAGCACCTTCTTCGGAACCCGATCCGGCACCACCGCCAAGTGAGCTCATATCAAAATCCATGTACATAACCTGCTTCTTGATTGTTCTCTGATATGCACCGGAGATATCAATCTGCGGGAAGAGGGACGCGTAAGTGCCTTTCTTGGCATATTCCGTCCTTTCAATTTCCTTATCGGCGACTTTCACCGATATGTTTTCACTCAAGGCAATCTGAAGTGCCTGATCCAATGTAATTACAAGCGGGGAATCAGCAGTCTCTGCCTTCTCAAGCAGAAGCTGTGTCTCCGTCTTTGGCGCCTCTTCACCCTTTTTTGTCTTCTGCTGTGCATTCACTGAAGCAGAGAAAAAAAGGACGGCGGATGAAATTACTGTAAAAACCACTAATTTTTTCATCTTTTATTTTTACCTGTTATTGTTAAATTTTTCAAAGCGGCGGGAAGGCTGCAAAATATAAGCCATAATATTCAGTTTCATAATATCTGACCAAAATTATCCCATTTGGCGACTACTGGAGCCAAATGGGATAATTTGAACTGTCATTTAGACGAATCCGGAATCCTATTTCAAATTGGAGGGTCTTGCAAAATGAGTCGGTTCAGACTTGAGTTTCTGAGGGTGAACGGCAGCTGCCGGCACCTTGCGGACGAAGGCATAAACCAGAAAGCCAACGCCGATAAGAATGAACGGAATACTCAGAATCTGTCCCATGTTCAAAGCCATCGACTCCTCGAATCCCACCTGTGGTTCCTTGATGAATTCTATCAGGAAGCGCATGCCGAAAAGCACGATGAAGAAGATGCCGATGAATGTGCCCCTATAGATCTTGTCCAGTTTGAACCTGTACATCCAGAGGAGGACGAAACCAAGAATCAGATAGCTGAGTGCCTCATACAGCTGCGTCGGGTGTTTCGGCTCGGTCTCTCCGCGTAGCTCGAAGACAAAGCCCCAAGGAAGATTGGTAACATCACCATAAATCTCTGAATTACAAAGGTTTCCAAGACGTATGAATGTAGCGGCAAAACATACGGCTATACAAAGATGGTCGAGGATCCAGACAAAATCGAAATCATGTTTGCGCCCATAATGGCGGGCAAACCATATCATCGCGATGAACAGGGCTATCGTGCCGCCATGGCTTGCAAGTCCGCCCTTCCATGGCATGAAGATTTCCCAGAATCCCTGCCAGCTGCCAAAATAATAATCCGGCTGATAGAATATGCAATGTCCGAGACGGGCTCCCACAATAGTGCCGATCAGCAGAGTGTATAAAAGAGGATCCAGTAGGTCAGTTGATATTTTCTCCCGCTGGAAAAACCATTTGAATATGAACCATCCGAGGATGAACCCGGACACAAAAAGAATTGAATACCAACGAATTGAAAGCGGGCCAATATGAAACAGCTCCGGATTCATGTGCCAATGTACGAATAAGGTTTCCAGCATAAATTAAAAAATAAGTGTACAAAGATAATTCAATGTGCGCAAAGATAACACAAAATGAGGCCGGAAAATTCATCTTCCAGCCTCATTGTCGTCGTTTGTCAGATTATTTTCTGATAGCTGCGATACCAGGAAGAACTTTGCCTTCGAGGTACTCGAGCATTGCGCCACCACCTGTAGATACGTAGCTTACCTTGTTTGCAAAGCCCATCTGAGTTACGGCTGCAACTGAGTCACCACCACCGACGAGGGTGAATGCGCCTGCTTCTGTTGCTTTTGCAAGCATCTCAGCAACTCTGTTGGTACCTTTTGCAAATGCAGGAATCTCAAATACTCCTACAGGACCGTTCCAGAGAATGGTCTTAGACTTCATGATAACCTCCTCCCAAGATGCGAGTGTGCTTGGAGCAGCGTCAACGCCTTCCCACTCATCAGGAATCTCGTTATTGAGGCAGATCTTGGTGTTCGCATCATTTGAGAACGCGTCAGCGATGACAACCTCTTTGGAAAGGAAGAGTTTAACGCCTTTTTCCTCAGCTTTCTTCATGATGTTGAGAGCAAGGTCCATCTGGTCATCCTCGCAAAGTGATTTACCAATCTTGCCACCCTGAGCTTTGATGAAGGTATAGACCATACCTCCACCGATGATCATATTGTCAACTGCATCGAAGAGGTGCTCGATGATACCAATCTTCGAAGAAACCTTTGCACCTCCGATGATAGCTGTTACAGGATGCTCAGGATTGTTGAGAACTCGGTCGATAGCCTTGATCTCGCCTTCCATCACATAGCCGAACATCTTGTCCTCAGGGAAGTACTCAGCGATGAGAGCTGTAGATGCGTGTGCGCGGTGTGCTGTTCCGAATGCGTCGTTGATGTAGCAGTCTGCATATGAAGCGAGCTTCTTTACGAATGCTTTCTGGCTCTCCTTTACAGCAGCCTTGGCAGCCTTCTTCTCTTCATCTGTAGCGTCCTCTGCGAGTCCTCTTGGCTTGCCTTCCTCCTCTGCATAGAAACGGAGGTTCTCAAGTACAAGCACCTCACCTGGTTTGAGAGCAGCTACCTGCTCGTCAGCAGCCTGGCAGTCCTCTGCAAATTTAACAGGGACTCCGAGGAGTTCCTCAACACGGCCTAGGATGTGACGGAGAGAGAATTTCTCAGTTACTCCCTTAGGACGTCCGAGGTGAGACATGATGATGAGCGATCCGCCTTTTTCAAGAACTTTCTTGAGAGTTGGGATTGCTGCCCTGATACGGGTGTCATCTGTGATTTCCATCTTCTCGTTCAATGGAACGTTGAAGTCAACTCTGACAATTGCCTTTTTGCCGGCAAAGTCGTAAGTGTCAATGTGCTGTTGCATAATGCTTATGTGTTATGAAAAAATTCCGTTAATGCCGTATTATACGGACGACAATTCATTTATCTCGGCAAATTTAGTAAATTTCGGGGAAATACAATAAATTAACCTATCTTTGCAAGACCAAATACAGCCGTGCACGGGTACGGAAGCTAATTTTGAATAATTATATGATGACCATAGAATATCCGGGAGAATTCTGGAAGGATTACCAGCTGCTCGATTGTGGTAATTTCGAAAAATTGGAAAGATTCGGCAACTATGTAATGGCTCGTCCGGAGCCGAAGGCGCTCTGGGATAAATCCATGTCCGATGAACAGTGGAACAAACTGATTCATACCCGTTTCCACACCGGTGCCGGTTTCGGGAAAGCCGGGAAAGAAGACAGCGGCACATGGGAAAGGCGCAGGAAAACGGAGGACCAGTGGTACATCCGTTACAAAGGAGAGCAGTCGGGCCTTGATTTCTCGCTCCGCCTCGGGCTCACTTCCTTCAAGCATGTGGGAGTTTTCCCAGAACAGTCATCAAACTGGGAATATATCTACCGTCAGACCTCTGAACTCGTGAAAACGGCTCAACAAACAGGCGCACCCAAGCCGAAGGTACTCAATCTTTTCGCCTACACGGGTGCAGCCTCCCTTGCGGCAAAAGCAGCAGGAGCTGATGTCACCCATCTTGATTCCGTCAGGCAGGTTGTGACCTGGGCAAGGGGTAACATGGAGTCGAGCGGCCTTGACAACATTCGCTGGATTGTCGAGGATGCCCTGAAATTTGCAAGACGCGAAGCGAAAAGGGGAAATATATATCAGGGTATCATCCTGGACCCCCCTGCGTACGGCCATGGGCCTGACGGCGAAAAATGGAAGCTTGACGAATGTCTGAACGATATGCTCAAATGCGTCAGCTCAATTCTCGCTCCGCAGGACAGTTTCATGGTCCTCAACCTCTATTCCAACGGCTTCTCTGCCGTTCTGGGCGAAACCATAGTGAGGCAGAACTTCTGTCAGGACACCGCCTTCAAGTCCCTTGACAGCGGAGAACTTGTCCTGAAGGATTCTTTCGGCAAGCTCCTTCCGCTGAGCGTTGTCGTACGGCTCAGAAGATAGACTTCTGCTCCCTCCCCTTGCTATTCCGCCAGGTCGAGGAGGGAGTTGAAGCGGTCGCGGATTTCCGTGCCGAACTGAGCATTGCCATTCTCGTCGGATAGTTCTGCCAAATACTGCAGGCAGTTATAGCAGATGTCGAACTCATGTTTGGCATAGTCATAATACTGCAGGTAGAAATAGGTTGACTGCATGATTTTCTCCACGAAGCGTTTCGAGAGCTCCAGAGCCGTTTCATTCCGGCCGCACATATAATAGAGGTCAATCAGGTCGATGACCATGAACTCGTTGGAGAAGCCCATGTACGAGATGTCCAATGGATATACTTCTTCAGGAACGCACTCCATGCACTTGTCAAGCAATCTTTCTGCCCTTTCCTTATCACCTATCTTGAGCATTTCCTTAGCGGCATTGACGAAAACCTGCCTCTGTGAAAGGACTCCACAGAATGTATAATAGTTCTGATAATCAACAAAGTAGTCATTCCTCTTCAGGGCATCCCATTTGAAGACATTCATCATCTTGTTATAGAGGTCTTCCGGATCCGCGAAACCGATGTCATCCCGTTTCATCCTGTTCTTGACCGGAACGAATTTGTATGAGAATCCTTCATACATCAGATAATCCTTGATGCCTATATTGATGTCACCACCCATGCTCAGAAGATTGATAGGACGGTCCCACTGATAATTTGACAGCAAATCGAGCATGAAGAGCTCCGGTTTGGTCAGATAATCCTTGTCCTGAGGAATGCTGAGAATAATCTCTTCCGGAATCATGTCAGCATATTTCTCGTCGAGGATTCCATATTTGATGACATTCTCCTTATTGACTGGGATTGTGAATTTGCGGGACATGATATAGTCCACCTTCTTCCCGCTTGTAAGCGGAAGTTTTGCATCCGGGTGCTTGAACACCATCATCACATCGGACAGAGCATAGACCGATTCTCTTGTATCATAGATATATACAAAATCATTGGTACCATACAGATACTGCTCCGCTCCCACGGACAGAGGCAGAGGGGCAGACTCATTCACGGCATATTTCATCTGGTCAATATGCCAGTCTGTTCCCAAAAGGGAGGTATTGACGATGCGGACATCGGTACGGATACCCTCCACCTCCTGAGCGTACCAAAGAGGGAAGGTGTCATTATCCCCATGTGTCACGAGTATTCCATTCTCTCCCACCGAATTAAGGTAATTGGTCGCCATCTCCACGGCGGTACGTCGGTTGCTTCTGTTGTGGTCGTCCCAGTTCTGGCAAGCCATCAGCACAGGTACGCCCATAAGCACGACGGAAACAGCTGCAGCTGCAGGGACACCGGCCTTTTCAGCATTGCCCTTACGGGAAACAAGGTCCATGATCCAAGTATATATTGCAGCGACTGCAAGACCGATCCAGATTGAAAAGGCATAGAATGATCCGGCATAGGCATAATCCCTCTCCCTGACCTGATATGGAGGCTGGTTGAGATAGAGCACGATGGCAATTCCGGTCATGAAAAAGAGCAGAAAGGTGAGCCAGCTGCCTCTCTTGTCCTTTGCAAACTGAAAGAAGAGGCCAATCAGACCAAGAATCAGAGGAAGAAGGAAATAGTGGTTCTTGCCCTTGTTGTCTTTCAGGAAATCCGGAGCATCACTCTGGTCACCGAGGCGTATCTGGTCAATGACAGGAATTCCGCATTCCCAGTTGCCGGCCATGATGTCACCAGGGGAAGGGCTGTGGATGTCATTCTGCCTGCCGGCAAAGTTCCACATGAAATAGCGCCAGTACATCCAGTTCATCTGGTAGTCGAAGAAGAAACTGAGGTTCTGCCAGAAAGTCGGCTTCTTATGCTCTGCGCCTGCGACTTTCTTTCCGCCTCCGTTCATGTATGACTCATAGAAAGCCACATATTTAGGATCGGAATTCGACCACATTCTCGGGAAAAGCATTTTTCCGGAAGATTCGTATTTAATCTCACCGGGACCGTCTGCCTTTATATATTTGTCTCCCAGGGGTGTCCAGTATTTTGTAGTCTCGATATCATAAGGAGCATCGAAATACTGGCCGTAAATCAGAGGCGTGCTTCCATACTGTTCACGACTCAGATAACGGATGAGCGTGAAAGCATTGTCAGGCTGATACTCGTTGGTAGGAGTCTTGGCATTTGAACGTATGATGACAATCGAGAAAAGGGAAAATCCGATGACGATGGTCGTAAAGCACAATAAAACGGTATTAGCCAATGCCTTGCCTCTTTTCATGGTCTCGAAGAGGCCCCAGAAGCAAAGGGCAAGGAGCACAATCATGAAAAATGCCGCACCGCTGTTGAACGGAAGCCCAAGCATATTCACGAAGAACAGGTCGGTATAGGCTGCCGCCTTCGGAAGATATGGTATGATGCCGAAAAGGACAATCGCAAGGATAATGCAGGAAATAGCAAAAATCTTCACATATTCCCAGAAAGAATAATGTCCGTCTTCCCTCTTCTTATAATAATATAGGAAGACAAGGGCCGGAATAGCCAGCAGGTTCAGAAGGTGGATTCCGATTGAAAGTCCCATCAGGAAAGAAATCAACACGATCCATCTGTTTGCGTAAGGGGAGCCTGCCTGCTCATACCATTTTGTCATTGCCCAGAAAACAAGGGCAGTGAAAAGGGACGACATCGCATATACTTCACCTTCAACGGCAGAGAACCAGAATGTGTCACTGAAGCAATATGCGAGAGCTCCTACGGCACCGCTGCCGAAAATGGCAATGGCAGAAGAAGCCTTCCAAGTACCGTCTTCGGATGGCTTGAACAGCCTTTTGGCAAGGAAGACGATGGTCAGATAGAGTAAGAAAATGGTCAGAGCCGAGCAAAGCGCACTCATGGCATTGACCGCAACAGCGGCATGGGCACCGTCGGTGAATATGGTGAATATTCTCGCAAACAGCTGGAACACAGGGTTTCCAGGGGGGTGTCCCACTTCGAGTTTATATGATGATGCTATGAATTCGCCGCAATCCCAGAAAGAGGCTGTCGGCTCAATTGTGAGCAGATATGTCACAGCCGATACCACAAAGACAACCAGAGCGACTATTCTGTTCCAAAAATTGAATTTTTTCTTATCCATTACTTTTCTCTATGGTTCATATTACGTTCAAACAAGCAAATATACAATGATATTGTCTATATTTGCAAAAATATTTCGTTTGATTCATCCTTCAGGACTTTGATATGGCAGATAATGATTGGAAAAAAAGACTGGGAGTGGTGTTCTCGACCAATCCTGATTTCAAATATGAAGAAGAAAAAACAGAGGAGCCCCAGACCCTGGAGCCTTCAAAACAACGTCTGACAGTATCCATCGACCGCAAATGCAGGGGTGGAAAGCAAGTCACGTTAGTGAGCGGATTCGTAGGCAGCGAGGATGACCTCGCAGAACTTGGCCGTACCCTGAAAGTCAAGTGCGGAGTGGGAGGAAGTGCTAAAAACGGGGAAATCACCATTCAGGGAGATTTCAGGGACAGGGTTACAGCTCTGCTGAACGAAATGGGATACAAGGCAAAACGAGGCAACTGACATGCAGCAGGACAGTCTGACATATAACCTTGTCATGCCTGTGGACAGTGCATTCACGCAAAGTACCCTTGTCCTTCCATCCCAACCTGTGGCAGAGCCAATGGCTCAAGGAAACCAGAGTCTTGCACTTGAAATACTGGCATGTGTTTCACTTTTTATCATCCTGCTGATTCTCAGGAAGATAGTCAATGTATATCCTTCTCTCATCGCATGCGTTATGAGATGGAAGGAAAGCATAAACCTTGAGGCCAGCGTCAAACTGAGCAGGGACAGGAACGCCATTGCCCTGGCATTGGTCATACCGTTCTGCCTGATTGTGGAGCATTTCGACTTGTTTTACCCTTCATATATGGATGGGATGGGGGAATCAATGAGAATCCTGATAGTTATCGGTACTTTTATAATATATGGATCGTTGAGGCTGATTACTGCGTTTTTTTGCAGGCCGAAGAAGCAATCTGACAAAAGCTATGTAACAGGATGCAAATCAATGTTCACATATTTCATCCTGATAACCTTGCTTCTTCTCTGTGTAGGCGGAGTAAGCGAGTTCATTTCAGTCCGGGACAGTCTTACAAAAGAGATTCTGCTCTGGCTTACAGGGGCTACATATTTATTTGCAATCTTTCGAGAGTTTCAAATTTTTGTTTCATCTTATTCAGTTTTCGCAGCTTTTTTGTACCTTTGCGCCCTTGAATTAATGCCGACGGGGATTTTGTTGGCGACCCATTTTATTTTTTGAGATAAAAAATGAGCGTAAAAAAGATTCTGATTTCTCAGCAGCAGCCGATGACGGCTTCACCTTACGACAACATTGCGGCAAAATTTGGCGTGGAATTCACTTTCAAGCCTTTTTTCAAAATGGAGCCGTTGAGCTCAAGAGAGTTCCGCACACAAAGGATTAATATTCTGGACCATACGGCTATAATCTTTTCAGCCCGTACGACAATAGATGCCTTTTTCCAGCTATGTGAAGAACTGCGTGTGAAAGTCCCGGAGACAATGAAGTATTTCTGCACCACTGAAGCGGTTGCAAACTACCTTCAGAAACACATCGTTTACAGGAAACGCAAAATATTCTTCGGTGACGGCACACCTTCATCGATTCTTAACCTCATCGGCAACAAACATAAAGATGAGTCTTTCCTTATTGCAACATCCGAGTCTTCGACCAAGGATGCTGTGACACGCATTTTCGAAACACAGAGTCTCTCATACGAGACTGCTGTTTTCGTAAAGCCGGTGTCACAAAACCTTAAAGATGTGAATTTCAATGATTTCGACATGGTTGTAATGTTCAACCCTGCTGATGTCAAATCGCTTTATGAGAATCATCCCGAATTTGAGCAGGGTGATATCAGATTCGTGGCTTACGGAAAGTCAATCATCAAGCCTATGGAGGATGCCGGTCTGAAAATCGAGATTTCGGCTCCTACACATGAAGCTCCTTCCGTTGCCAAGGCACTTGAGATATATCTTTCAAAGAACAATAATTAATCGGATGGACGACAATATCCGCCATACTTTCTCCAAGGAAGAAAAACTTTGCGGCAAGACGAATATAGAAAAGCTTCTTGCCAAGGGAAAGCGTGGTGGTGCCGGATGTCTCAGGTACTGCTGGATTGAAAATCATGAGAGCAGCTGCAACCGCCTGCTGGTGTCTGTACCAAAGAAGTTTTTCAAAAGAGCGGTCAGGCGCAACCTTCTGAAGAGAAGAATCAGGGAAAGCTGGCGTTTGCAGAAACATTTGCTCTGCGACAAGCATTTCGACATCCTGATGACATATTCGACAAAGGAAATCCATGAATACGCAGTTATCCATGAGGCTGTAAATCAGATAATTGGAAAACTCTCCAAGGTTTCATCAAATGTATCAGAAGACAAAATGGTGAAATAATCATGGATACTGACCGACTCATACATTATTTTAGAAAGGCCGCCATATTTCCGTTTGTCGTCCTTATCAGATTCTATCAAGTCTGCATTTCTCCGCTGAAACCGCCCAGCTGCAGATTCACACCGACATGCTCACAATATGCCCTCGAGGCATTCAGAAAACACGGCCCGTTCAAGGGCGCATATCTGACAATCCGCAGGCTGCTGCGTTGCCACCCATGGGGTGGAAGCGGGTATGATCCTGTGCCATAAACCGTTAAAAGACAGATAACCATGGCAAAAAAAGAGAAAATCCAGGACATGTTCGATTCCATCGCTCCTGAATATGACTACCTCAACCATCTTCTTTCTATGGATATTGACAAAAGGTGGAGGAAAAAGGCGGTCATGGAAATTGTTGATACAGACAAGCCTCAGAGAATCCTCGATGTGGCTTGTGGAACCGGAGATTTCACGATTGCGATTGCACGCAAGGCCATGCTCAAAAGGGAATATGACTCAGATGTCCACACTGTGATAACAGGAATTGACATTTCTGAAGGAATGATGAGGGTCGGAAGGAAAAAGCTTGCCAAGGCCGGTCTCAGCAAGGA
Source organism: Bacteroidales bacterium (assembly GCA_022774085.1). GTDB lineage: Bacteria > Bacteroidota > Bacteroidia > Bacteroidales > UBA932 > Cryptobacteroides. Next base: position 31,102 of record JALFNZ010000150.1, on the reverse strand, counting down.
TGGAGAGAGCGTAAGCGTCGAACTTGTTCAGGGAGACTGTGAGAGGCTTCCTTATCCGGACAATTATTTCGACCGCATTTCGGCAGGCTTCGGAGTAAGGAACTTCGAGCATCTGGACAGGGGTCTGAAGGAAATGTACCGAACTCTCAAAAGTGACGGTAAAGTAGTCATCCTTGAGCTTTCCGTACCTTCAAACAAGATAATCAGAAATATCTATAAACTGTATTTTACCAAATTGTTACCTCTTGTAGGAGGCAAGATTTCAGGTAAAAGAAGCGCTTACACCTATCTTCCTGCATCCGTCCTGAACTTTCCTGGACCGAAGGAATTCCAGGAGATGCTGCGTGCCGCAGGATTCAAGTCAGTCAGACATAAAGCTCTCACATTCGGTATCTGCCGCCTATACACAGGTATCAAATAAGGTAAATCAGAAATCCGGCTCCAGAAAGGACGGAGAACAGGAAAGTGGAAATCACAAGCATGGGCAGGGCCTTGTCAAGGGCTTTGCCCTTGTTTTTCCATACTATAGCCAAATGAGCAGCGAAGAGGGGCAGAGTGCCCACGAAAAGGAAATGCCACGGATCGAAGAACCTCAGTCCGGCATATACTGCCATGCATGTCCAGCCTGCAACTATAAGCGAAGTCTGATAAACCTTGGCACCCTGCTCACCAAGCTTGATTGCTACAGTGACCCTGCTAAGCCTGTCTGTTTCCATATCTCTTAAATTGTTGACATTCAGGACTGCCATGCTGAAGAATCCTATTGACATGGCAGGAAGGAGCATCATCCATGTGCCAAATGAATGTGTGCAGACGAAAAAGGCACCTATAACCGATACGAGCCCGAAAAAGACGAACACATACAAATCACCTAATCCTCTGTAACCATATGGATTCTTTCCCAGAGTATATTTCTTGGCGGCCTTGATTGCAAGAAATCCCACTATCATCAGAACGAATGAATCCAGGGAAAACAGAGTATTGAAAGAGAAATATATCATGACAAGCCCGCTGATGACCGATAGGGCGACCCAAAGTTTGACCATGCGCTCCAAACAGCTCTGGTCAATCGTACCGTCTGAAAGAGATGTCGAACATTCACGTCCTTGTCCTGACACTGTGCCATGCTGAAAGTCCCCGAGTTCATTGCTTACATTGGAAAGAATCTGAAGGCATGCTGCAGTAAGCACCGTGAATAGTGCTGCCATATAATTTATATGATAGTCTGCCGCAGCAAGCATGATGCCCAGAAAAACTCCCGACAGTGACAAAGGAACTGTTCGAAGACGAAGCATAGAAAAGAATAGTCGATTACTCATAAAGCTCGAAAATTATATAAAACTACCAGTAAAACAACAACCACAATGTAAAACAACATTAAAAACAACAAACTCAACAACCTTTCAAAACATGAAATGGCCGACATTTGTCCCCGGTTAAGAATCTTATTCGTCTCTTTCTGCGAATACAGGATATCTCGAAAATGTGTGCAATTCCATTCCTGGATTCGACAGAGAGGCCTCAATAAAAATGGGGTATATAAAAAGGGAAGCCGTGACGGTTTCCCTTTTTATTTTTGGTAATCAGTCAAGCTTAAGGACTGCCATGAATGCACTCTGAGGAACTTCGACGGTACCAATCTGCCTCATTCTTTTCTTTCCCTGTTTCTGTTTCTCAAGAAGTTTTCTCTTTCGGGTGATATCTCCACCATAACATTTTGCCGTTACATCCTTGCGTACAGCCTTTACAGTTTCCCTTGCGATAATCTTGGCTCCGACTGCAGCCTGAATTGCGATGTCGAACTGCTGACGTGGAATGAGTTCCTTCAGTTTTTCGCACATCTTGCGTCCGAAATCATAAGCGTGGTCTGCATGGATGAGGGTTGACAGGGCATCCGCAGGGTCTCCGTTGAGCAATATGTCAAGTTTGACAAGTTTTGCTTCCTTGAAACCGACGACATGGTAGTCGAATGATGCATAGCCTTTGGAAATGGACTTGAGTTTGTCATAAAAATCAAAGACAATCTCCGAAAGCGGCATTTCGTATGTAAGCTCAAGCCTGTCGGATGTAAGGTAATGCTGGTTAATGAGCACTCCCCTCTTGTCAAGACAGAGTTTCATGATAGGACCGTAGTAATCTGCCTTTGAGATAACCTGCGCCCTGATGTACGGTTCTTCAATATGTTCAATAAGAGTTGCAGGCGGGAGTCCTGACGGATTATGGACGTCGAGACATTCTCCCTGAGTCGTATATACCTTATAAGAAACGTTAGGCACGGTGGTGATGACATCCATGTTGAATTCCCTGAAAAGCCTTTCCTGAACAATTTCAAGGTGAAGAAGGCCGAGGAATCCGCACCGGAAGCCGAAACCAAGGGCAAGGGAGGACTCCGGCTCGAATACGAAAGAGGCGTCGTTCAGCTGGAATTTTTCAAGCGAAGAGCGAAGCTCTTCATATTGGTCAGTCTCAACAGGATACATACCTGCAAAGACCATAGGTTTGACTTCTTCAAATCCCGCAATGGCCTCCTTGCACGGCTGGGCGACATGAGTGATGGTATCTCCCACCCTGACTTCGACGGCAGTCTTGATACCGGAAATTATATATCCCACGCTTCCGCATGGTATTTCATCCCTCGGGCACATTTTCATTTTCAGCACTCCTATTTCATCGGCGACATATTCCTTGCCGGTACTGAAAAATTTTACTTTGTCACCTGGACGGATGGAGCCGTTGACAACTTTGAAGTAGGCAATGATTCCTCGGAAGGAATTGAAGACAGAGTCGAAAATGAGGGCCTGAAGAGGTGCATCGGGATCACCCTTCGGGGCAGGTACCCTTGCAACGATTGCATCAAGCACTTCTTTTACACCCTGTCCTGTCTTGCCTGAAGCCAGAAGAACATCCTCGGGCTTGCATCCCAGCAAGTCAACCACCTGATCAGTCACGACATCGACCATTGCCGAATCAACATCGATTTTGTTGAGAACTGGTATGATTTCAAGGTCGTGCTCCAGAGCAAGATACAGGTTCGATATGGTCTGAGCCTGTATTCCCTGGGTCGCATCCACGACAAGGAGCGCTCCTTCACAAGAGGCAATCGCCCTTGAAACCTCGTATGAGAAATCGACATGTCCCGGAGTATCGATAAGGTTAAGCACATAAGGCTGTCCGTTGTGGACGTAATCCATCTGGATAGCATGGCTCTTGATGGTGATACCTTTTTCCTTCTCCAAATCCATCGAATCAAGGACCTGATTCTCCATATCCCTGGCTGTCAGAGTATTGGTTATTTCAAGCATCCTGTCGGCCAAGGTACTTTTACCGTGGTCAATATGGGCAATGATGCAAAAATTTCTGGTATTCTTCATTACTAAATGTATAATCTGTGCAAAGATAAAGATAAATTTTCGTACTTTTGTCATCTTGACCACACACATGAGGATATACAAAACAAAAGTATTGATACCAATGATCAAAATTGAAGAATTGCAGCGCATATCCACTCAGATCAGAAGGGATATTGTCAGAATGGTGACAAGCGCAAAATCCGGACATCCGGGCGGGTCGATGAGTAGTGCCGACTTCCTTACTGCACTCTATTTCAACGTGATGAAACAAAATCCACAGGAGTGGACCAGGGACGGCAAGGGACAGGACATGTTCATCATCTCTGCAGGACATCTTACCCCTGTTTACTATTCAGTCCTCGCCAGAGCCGGCTATTTCCCTGTAAGTGAGCTTGGTACATTCAGGCAGTTTGGTTCAAGACTTCAGGGACATCCTTGTGTTGAAAAGGGACTGCCAGGTATTTTCCAGCCTTCAGGCTCGCTCGGACAGGGACTTTCCGTGGCAATAGGTGCCGCTCTTGGGAAGAAACTTGACAAGGATGACAACAAAGTCTATGTAATGATGGGTGACGGAGAGTGCGAAGAGGGACAGATCTGGGAGGCTGCAATGTTCGCGGCTCATCATAAAGTTGACAATCTTATCGGAATGGTTGACTGGAACGGTCAGCAGATTGACGGCCGGATTGATGATGTTGCCGGCATGGGTGACCTCGAAGGAAAATGGAAGGCATTCGGATGGGAGACCATCGTTGCCGACGGCCACGATTTCAACGCAATCCTTGATGCCTTTGCACAGGCTCATGAGAAGGCAGGGAAGGACAAGCCGGTCATGATTCTGTTCCGCACAGACATGGGACATGGTGTTGACTTCATGGCAGGTACACACAAATGGCACGGAAAAGCACCTTCGCAGGAACAGTGTGACGAGGCTCTTGCACAACTTGAGGAAACACTCGGTGATTATTAATCATTTTAACCAAGAATTGACAACAAAATGGCAACAAAATATACCAATACAGGCAACAAGGACACTCGCAGCGGTTTCGGAGCAGGACTTCTTGAAGCAGGAAGGCAGGACGACAGAGTCGTAGCTCTGTGCGCAGACCTCACAGGCTCACTCAAAATGGATGCTTTCGTCAAGGAATTCCCTGAAAGATTCTTCCAGTGCGGCATTGCTGAAGCTAACATGATAGGAACGGCAGCAGGTCTTGCCCTGACAGGAAAAATTCCTTTTGCAGGCTCGTTTGCAGAATTTGTAACAGGCCGTGTTTACGACCAGGTCAGACAGGAAGTCGCTTACGGAAACACCAATGTGAAGATCGCATCATCCCATGCAGGCATTACCCTTGGAGAGGATGGTGCCACTCACCAGACAATGGAAGACATCGCCCTGATGAGAGCTCTTCCCTCAATGGTGGTCATCAATCCATGTGACTACAACCAGACAAAGGCTGCAACCATCGCAGCGGCAAAATACGAAGGTCCGGTATATCTCCGATTCGGACGTCCGTCATGGCCAAATTTCACAGCTGAAGACCAGGAATTCGTCATCGGCAAGGCAATCTGCATGAACGAAGGCTCGGATGTGACCATCTTTGCTACCGGACACCTTGTATGGGAGGCAATAGGAGCAGCTGAAATACTTGAGGCAGAGGGAATTTCTGCTGAAGTGATTGACATTGCCACCATTAAGCCTCTCGACACTGACGCTGTACTGGCATCCATCAAGAAGACCGGAGCCGCCGTTTGTGCAGAGGAGCACAATGTATGCGGAGGTCTGGGAGAACTGATTGCCGGAGTTCTTGCATGTAACTATCCTGCACCTCTGGAGTTCATCAACGGAGGTGACAAATTCGGTCAGAGCGGTACTCCTGCCGGCCTTCTGAAAGAATATGGAATGGACTCTGCTCACATTGAAGAGGCTGCGAAGAGAGCTATTTCAAGAAAATAACATTTCACACGCCTGATGACAGATCGTGAAATCATAGACTTGTACAAGGAGGGTTCATGCGAGGAGGCTTTTAACCATATTGTCAGCCAATACACTGAAAGACTCTACTGGCACATCCGCCGTTTCCTTTGCAACCACGAAGATACGAACGACCTGCTTCAGGATGTATTCATCAAGATATGGGCTGCGCTTCCCTCTTTCCGGGGGGATGCGCAGCTTTTTACATGGATATACCGGATTGCGACCAATGAAGTGCTGAATTATCTTCGCAAGCAAAGATTCAAGGCTTTGGTTTCATTTCAGGATGCCACCGAAATACTCGAAAGAAAGATTGACGAAGATGCCCATTTCAACGGCAATGCTTTACAAAGGGAGTTGCACAAAGCAATCCAAAGGCTACCGGAAAAACAACGTATCGTGTTTAATCTCAGATATTTCGATGAACTGAAATATGAGCAGATTTCTCAGATCACAGGTACTTCCGTGGGGGCTTTGAAAGCATCATATCACCATGCTTACAACAAAATTAAGGAAGATTTGGAAAAATTGTTTTAACCTTTTCATATTTTTTGTGTCTAACCTATTGACAAGAACCGGAATTTTGAAATGAAAGACAGAACTGACATACTTTCAAATCACGAAGAATTGAAAAAGATGCCTTATGAGGTACCTGAGGGGTATTTCGAATCCTTCAAGGCCTCAGCAGCATGCACGGTACGGAAGGCAACCGGCATCTGGCACAAGGTCTATCCGATGGCTACCATGGCTGCCATGCTCGTTGTCATGGTGACTGCGGGAACATTTTTCCTGAAAAAAGCGACCCCTGCACAAGAAATGAGTCTGGAAGATTATATCATTTGTTCCGGAATGGATATCACTACTGCATCGTACCAGACTTACAGTTCAGCAACCGCCGACGCACAGCTGAGCAATGAGGACATTGTATCATACCTTATATATACAGGGATGTCGGCAGAGGATATTCATGATATGATAGAATAAATAAACATCATTCACTATGAAAACAAAATCAGTCATTTCATCTGTATTTCTGATGCTGTTGTTTGCCGTTTTCTCAAATTCCAATGCAGCAAGTGCCCAAGGTCCGAAAGAAGACTGGAAACAGAAAATGATGAGTGAAAGAATCGCTTTCCTCACAGCAGAAGTGGGAATTACTCCTGAAGAAGCCCAGGTATTCTGGCCTGTCTATAATCAGATATGGAAGGAAAAGGACGAGGCTACCAAGAAAGTATTCAAGACTTTCATGGAACTTGAGAAGGCAACAAAAGAAGGAAGGTCAAATAAAGAAATATCCAGACTTCTTGATGAATACCTTCAAGCCCTTGACGGACAGCGCGAAATGGACAGCCAATCAGCTGAACGTATCAAGAAAGTTCTTCCTTTGGAAAAGGTTGCAAAACTTTACATAGCAGAAGAAAACTTCCGCAGGCAGCAGATCAACAGACTGCACGAAAGACCCGGTGCCGGTCAAAGAGGCGGTCAAGCAAACAGATAAAACTCATGAGTGAGGGAAAGATACTCTTCGGTGTACTTTCCCTCATTTTGTATAGTGAGCATAAGCTCCTGAGGCTGAGTGGGTCTGACAGGTGAGAATTCCGCGATAATCCTGCCCGGCTGCTTTCTGGGAACCGTCCTTACCCGAAGAATTCTCTGAAGATGGAGCGAACACATTCTGGCATATCTGCACAGGGCATTTTCCTGATCTGACGGCAGAACAATCGCAATCCTTCCCTTCGGGGACAAATATCCGGAAGCAAATTCAAGCAACTCACGGAACGACAGTCCAGAAGAAGTATGCCGCGCATCGCACCTGCGTCTTTCAGGAGCAAGCAGCGATGAGTCAAAATATGGAGGATTGGAAAAAATCAAATCATACTTTCCACAAGGACGGAAATCACTGAAAGCGCAGTTGTGCACCTTCAGAACATCGCTCCATGGAGAATTGCTGAAATTCTTACCAGCCTCGGTCGCGGAGTCACAGTCAATTTCCACGGCATCAATGATGATATCCTCAACAACCCCATCCACAGATGCCATCCCTGACGATGTTCCCTGAATTACATCCATCAGCCTCTGTGCCGCCATCAGGGCGATTGTGCCGGTGCCGGTGCCAACATCCAGAAACATACGGTCATCCGGGCGAATGTTCATCCATGCGCCAAGAAGGACTCCGTCAGTGTTAACCTTCATGGCTGATTTCTCATTCACCACCGAGAATCTCTTGAAATTGAAGACACTCATCACTTCTGAGCATCGGAATTTTCCACAAAAAGACCGTCCTTCATGAAAAGAGACCTGTCACACAGGGCTGCAAGCGAAGGGTCATGTGTAACGATGACTATTGTCTGGCCATATTTGTCACGCAGGGTGAAGAACAATTTATGCAATTCTTCCTTTGTCCGGCTGTCCAGATTGCCTGAAGGTTCGTCAGCAAACAAAACCGCAGGGTTATTGATCAGGGCTCTCGCGATGGCGACTCTTTGCTGCTCACCTCCGGAAAGTTCGGAAGGCTTGTGAGTCTGACGCTCCGCAAGACCAAGGTCAGTAAGGAGGGAGAGTGCCGCGGCCTCGGCTTCCTTACGGCTGCGTTTGGCAATGAGTGCCGGAATCATCACATTTTCCAAAGCAGTGAATTCCGGAAGAAGATGGTGGAACTGGAACACGAAACCGATCCTTCTGTTGCGGAATTCGGAAAGTTGCTTTCCTCTAAGGGAAAGAACATCGGTTCCATCGATGGAAAGGCTGCCCCCATCCGGTGAAGAAAGGGTGCCGAGAATCTGAAGCAAGGTGGATTTACCTGCCCCGGAAGCCCCCATGATGGAAACGACTTCCGATTTTTCGGCATTGAAATCTATACCTTTAAGCACCTTCAACGTACCGAACGATTTTTCTATTCCTTTGGCATTTATCATAATTCTCCCGTTTTCATTGGCTCCAAAGTTAGTGAATTCCTCCGTATTACCTCAAATTTTGTTTGATTTTGCAACAAAATCAAACAAAATCCAACCACTAAAACGGGCCTGGAGATGCCTGTATGGCTGATTTTGGTCGATAACCGTGTATTTTTTCGTTACACGAATATTACTTTGAAACTTTGCCGATGCAATTAAAGACTATATTATGAAACGGTTATTATCATCATTTGCGACAGCAGCATGCCTGTTGTCATGCATCTCGGAAAGCATCTTTGAAGAACAAATCAGGCAAGACCCGGAACACCCGGTTGAAACGAGTCAGGAACAGGTCATACGCCTTTCTGCACAGATCAGCAACGAACAGGAAATAGACACAAAAAGCATCCTCGACCAAAGCGGAATCGAAACAAAGCTGACAGGAATTACGATAGCGGCCTATGACAGAGGCGGCGTGATACGCGACTGCCGTCATTATACAAAAGACTTTTCTTCGATGGAACTGAGCGTGGCAGCCGATATTACATATAATATATATGCGCTTGCAAATATGGGTGACATGACATCCATGATGCCTGCAAGTGAATCCGCGTTGCCGGAACTGTCGTGGCAGCTGGGCTCATATTCTGAGATTGAGTCAAACGGTTTCCCTATGTGCGGAAAGCTGGAAAACCTGAAAAATAAAGGAGGACGAATCAGTTTGGACAGACTGTTCGCCAAATTTTCCGTACGTATCCTGCACACGGGCCTGCCATCCACATCGTCCCAGTCGGTATTTACATATAATCTGTGTAACAAAAGCATTTATTTGCGACAGGCAAACACACGGCTGTTTCCTTTCTCTTCCCATGGAAGCCGTGCACTATCTGAGTCCGATACCGCACATATCTCGGATTACAATCCTGACCTGAACAACAGCAGTGAATACAAAGGGAGCCTGAAGCCTTCCCAGATGGGACCGGGGCCTGGATATTTCAAGGATACAACTCTCGTATTCTATGTCCCGGAGAATATGCAGGGCCAGTTGCTTCCGGGAAATACTGACCCGTACAAGAAGATTCCTCAGAACATAAGTTCTCTTGACAAGGACTATTCAGGGCTGTGTACCTATCTTGAATTCAATGCTGAAAGGAAAAATAACGGCAACGGATACAGCGGTGGTGTCACATACAGGTATTATCTCGGAGCAAACAGTACGACCGACTTCAATATAGAGCGCAATTGCAAATACAATATGACTCTGGATTTTACAGAGAACGGCTTCTTCATCAAAAGCTGGAAAGTGGAAAGACATGAAGACTGGTCTGACAGCCGTACTCTGGAATTTGTGGGAGGGCCATTCACAATCAGCCAGGGCCAGTCGAAGAAAGTAATGGTGCATTACAGTACCAATGACAGCAATAATTCGACACTAAGGCCTGACGACTGGACCTGCATGTTTGACCAGGCCGGGATGAAGGCAGCAGGCCTTGATTATTCCGTGAACAAAAGCAGTCTTGTCGTTGGTGAAAACGGCTATGAGGATTTCTGCATTACCTTCACAGCTGCCTCCAACGCCAGTGTGGGAACAAGTTTCCCTCTCAAAATCGCTTCTTGGGACGGAAGCCTGACGGACAACTCGACCATATCAATCACAAAATCATCAAGCATCTCAGTCTCATGGGATATCTGTCCTTCCTATGTATCCCAGCAAGGCATAATGACAGTATCCGGCATATCTTCTGAGAACCTTCCGGTCATCTTATCTGGGTATGACAGTAATCTCCTTTCTGTCACAAGGATTTCTGACAATCGGTTCAGGATTGTCGGTCTGGATGCCGGACAAACAACGGTCAAGATCTCAGGCAGTGCAGGCGAGTCCAGACTTGACCTTGACATGAATATCCAGGCTCCTGTACTGAGACTTGGCGTGGGTTCAATATCGGTGAATCCCGACGGGGCCGAAGCATCTTGCGATTACGAATATCTGGACAACAGCATGAGTCCTCTTTCGGGAATCAACAAGGATGTCTTTGCTGAAAAGCTGATACCGAAGGCTTCCGATCTCCCCGGATGGTTCAGTGTCACGTCCTCCGATTCCAATCTCACATTCAGGATAGAGAAATTGGTTGACGGCTCGAAAAGCATTGTGCCCGGGCAAGCATATGGCATAACCCTGGGGGCTTCCGGATGTAATTCGGTCATTGGACGGAGTTTAAGCCTTCATGTAACTGACCCTTTCTCGGATATTGTCAAGGTTTCAGATTTCGGAAAAATCCACGATTACAGTTTGTTTTTGAGTGGTACTTGCTCCTACACTTCGGTCCGGAACTGTTTCTCGGCACTGATCAATCAAAATTCAAGTTTTGAATATGAGGCCCCCGTACCTCATGCCGACTTGTCACAGATAAGCGCCGAACTGACTCCGGCATGGAACGATTTCAGCTTTGCCTGTGAAACTTTCGGACTGTCATGGGGCTCTTCCAGCAGTTTTTCCACCGGTGCTTCATTCAAGATTGGCCGGAAAAGTGTGACTTCCGCCACAAAGCACAGTGCAGGCAAGCACAATGTCGTTCTGAATGTGACGAACCGGCACTCCGCAGAAAAATTGTCGAAAGTGTGCGGAACTGTCGAGATTTATGTACATACTGCCGTGGGAAGCGAAGCAGTGATAAACTCCCGCGCGGCAACCCACACATATGGAACGGTCTACGGCTCATTTGCAGACATTTACAACACTCTGAGCGGCAACCAGCTATTCTCTGACAGTGATGAATATATATATTATGCTGACGTGAGCTTAAAATTCCTGACCACGGTTACAGGTGTGTATGTATATAAAGGTATGCAGGACGGAGTCAATTCAAGAAATAACCGTTTCGACTGCTTGGACATAGTACGTCCTTCAGTCACTGACGGTCAGAAAGGAAACAGACTGTTATACTCTGTCTTTGATGACAAGGGCGGTGACAGGATTTTGGTGTGCGGAGAGCCATACGGATACCGTAGAGGTATTGGCAAATTGCTGTACAGGGCCATTTTGATGACTGGTTACAACACACCGATTTCCACTATACAGCAGAAACAGATGCTCCTTGGATACAACCCTTCCGGGACTGGGCACTATAAAAGCTATGCTCCAAAATTTCAGGTTCATGACATGAATATCGGAAGCGACATGAACACCAATGTCATCAGCACGGACAGTCCGTACTATTTCAGCCCAAGCTCATGCAGCAGCTACCGTGACAGCGAAGACAATGGATATCATGTAATCCACTTCCTCGAATCACTGATTCCTGCATCCTGCGGCTGGCTCAACTTCCTGTAATGCCTCCGGTTTTCAGTCAATCCGAGCCCTAACATACATGCCGGGGCGGAAGGATGCATCCGCTTCTTTCGCCCCGGCAAAATATTTTTATGAAAATTTTGAGAAAAATTTTGGAGATATTAAAATTGTGCGTATATTTGCAGTCCCAAATGAGGGGAAACCAATAATCGGGGTGTGGCGCAGTTGGCTAGCGCATCTGGTTTGGGACCAGAGGGTCCTGTGTTCGAGTCACAGTACCCCGACAAAAAGAGCAACCGTTTCGGTTGCTCTTTTTTTGTATATTTACCTACGAAATCCGGCTCAGCATCCTATATACCATTTGCTGCCTGGCAGGAGCGAAAGAATCTTTGTGGTCAGTGCGCAGCAGATGAATGTCAGGATTGCTATGCACGGGATGGCCAGGGCAACAGGAACAAGCGGCTCTGCCACATTGCCTCCTATCAGCATACGTGCGATAGGGCCAAGGAAGAACAGATGCATCAGGTACATTCCAAAGGACATCTTTGACAGACTGACAATAAGAGCCGGAGTTTTCTTGCTCCCGATGCATGAGAAAAGCAGGAAAGCACCGAATGAGGCTACAAGCACGTTAGGAGTACAAAACTCCCATGACCACTCCAGCATCGGGGTCTCGATAGTCTGGCCCGGAGTACCCATTACCCAGAAAGACCAGCCAGTGAATGCTGCACCGGCAAGCAGGCAGACAATTCCGACTGAAATCTTCTTGCTGCGGGTCCAGTTCAGATGATACCTTATATAATGCGCCATCACCAGATATCCGAGATAACCGGAGCAATACCAGAGCATGGTGAAACCATTCCAGAAACACTCTCCCCAAATCTCGGGTGAAATGAAGCGGTGAATCCATGGAATCAGTGTTGAAAAGCCGAATATTCCAAGGAAAGTAAGCTCCTCCTTTGCAGAGGCCCTTTCAAGCCAAGGCGACACAACCGGAATGATAAGATACAGACTGATAAGCGGATACATGAACCAAAGATGTCCAGCCATGGAAGGGAAATTGAACGGAATCATCTTAAGGTCATTCAAGGACTGCTCCCAGCTCATTCCTCCCCATGCCAGAGGCAGGAAAGTATAAAGGAACATGAAGACCAGCATCGGAGGGATGATTCTCGCGAAGCGTTTCTTATAGAATTCACCCATTGTCACCCCGCTTTTCATAGGCACCAGAAGAAAAGCTGACACTATCATGAAAAGTGGAACGGAAATCCTGCCAAGAAAGCCGTCGTAAAAGGCAACCCAGAAACGGTTGCTTTCATTGGCGAGCATGGAGACATTTCCTGCAAGTCCTGAACTGTCTGCCGCATAGAAATTTTCACTGGCATGGACCAACATCACAAGGAAGCAAGCTACGACACGGATGTAATCGATAAAGGCGATTCTGCCCTCAGACACAACAGGTTTCATGCAGACTATTATTTACGTGAAACGGTAATCTCTTTGACAGGAGCCTTAGGGGCGAGGACATTGTGCACCTCCCATTTCAGGGCAGTCTTGAGTTTGTAATCAACTGTTGCACGGATGTCTGCCACACTTGCTGCAAAATGCACCTTGTAAGTGCCGGCAGCTGCCTCCCATGCTGATGAAGCTTCATTGAATGAAGCAATTCCGTAATTACTAACCTTGATTTCAAGAGTCTGGCTTTCACCTGGCTGGAGTTCGCGTGTCTTGGCAAATCCCTTCAGTTCGAGAGCTGGTTTGTCAAGTCCTCCTGCAGGAGCTGTGACATAGATTTGAACAGCCTCTTTTCCTGCCACCTTGCCTGTGTTTGCAACGGTCACAGAAGCAATGAATCCGTCTGCTGTTGCTTTGACAGATGGCTTGCTGTATGCAAATGTAGTATAGCTAAGACCATAACCGAATGGATATGACACCTCGACACCTGCTGTTTGGAAATATCTGTAACCCACCCAGATACCGTCAGTATATTCTGAGTAGTCCACATCTTTCACCGGACCTCTCGGACCCCAGCGGCGGTTGGTCTGCGCAGGAACATAGTCATATGGGAAGTTGAGTGAAGACGGGCTGTCGAAATACTGCATAGGGAATGTAGTAGCCAGCTTGCCTGAAGGATTAGCCTTGCCGCAAAGGATATCAGCGATTGAAGCTCCGCCTTCCATACCAGGCTGCCATGCTAGCAGGATGGCATCAGGAAGATGTTTCCATGAAGCAGTTTCGATTACCCCGCCGATATTCAGAACCACTACCACTTTTTTGCCGAGCTCATGATATTTGTCGCAAAGGTTCTGGATGAGAGCACGCTCCACCTCATTGAGAAGGAAGTCACCTTCTCCTTTCTTGCGGTCTCCACCCTCACCGGCATTGCGGCCGATGGTAAGGATTGCCACATCCGTACCTTCTGCTATTCTTGTGATGAAAGGCATGTGCACCTGCATTTCCGGAAGAACCGGTTTTCCCCACATATTTGCAGAAAGACTGCGGTTCGCCATATCCTCGACTGTGTAGTCGATATATTTCATATACCACCGGGCAGGAGCCTGGTCAACTTTGAAACCGTCACCGACCAGACCATCGTAAAGATTGCGAACATATTCCTTGTTCACATTCCCGGAACCTGTACCGCCGGCGATGAGGTCATAGGAGGCTACACCATAAAGTGCTATCTTGCTGTCAGTTGACAAAGGAAGCACACCATTGTTCTTTAGGAGTACCATACCTTCTGTAGCGGCCTTGCGAACAAGTTGTGCATGAGCCTTGGTGTCCGGCTTGCTTGAATATTTGTAGCCTGCAAAACGTGGAGTTTTCACGATGTAATTGAGCATGTTGCGGACATTCCTGTCAAGTTCTTCCTGAGAAATTTCGCCGGATTTGACAGCTGCTATCATGCGCTCCATCTCCACCTGGTTGCCAGGTTCCATAAGGTCATTGCCTGCCTTGAGGGATTTTACTGTTCCGTCCTTGCAGCCCCAGTCGGTCATGACTATGCCCTTGAAGCCCCACTCGTCGCGCAGGACGGTGGTAAGGAGGTCGTAATCCTGCTGGGTGTAGTTGCCGTTGAGTTTGTTGTATGAAGACATGACTGTCCATGGGTCAGACTCCTTTACAGCAATCTCGAAGCCTTTTAGATAAATCTCGCGCAGAGCTCTCTGGCTCACATGGGCGTCGCATTCGTTACGGTTGGTTTCCTGGTCATTGGCTGCATAGTGCTTGATGGAAGTTCCGACACCGTTGCTCTGGATGCCGTTCACATAGGCAGCTGCAATCTTTCCCGTTACGAAAGGATCTTCAGAGAAATACTCGAAATTGCGGCCGCAAAGCACATTCCTGTGTATATTCATTCCAGGGGCAAGCAATACATCCACACCGAATTCCAGAACTTCATTGCCCATAGCCTTTGTGACATCTTCAACGAGTTCAGTATTCCAGGTAGTTGCAAGTGCAGTTCCGACCGGGAATGCTGTTGCATAATAGGTTGCAGAATCTCCTTCACGTTTTGGAGAGATACGCACGCCGGCAGGACCGTCCGCAAGGACTGTCTGCGGAATACCCAGACGTGGCACTGCACGTGTTACGCCGGCTGCTCCGGGAACAAGGTTCGTCGTACCTGAAGGCACACCGTCGATATTGATGGCACGGCTGCCTCCGACAAGAAGGGTCACCTTTTCTTCGAGGGTCATGGCTTTGATTACCTCGTCGATGTTGTCTTTGCTGAGCTGAGGCTGTGCAAAGGCCATTGTGCCACTGATGAGGGCTGCAATGGAAATAATGATTTTCTTTTTCATTTATAGAATTGGTTATAAGTTTATGCGTGTCATAGCTTATCTGCGGTACAGGATGTGGCGTGGACGGGATGACAGGTCCCGGATTATGCTGGTGTGACGGAATCCTGCCAGAGTAAAGACTCCGGCTGTTTGTGGGCCGAGGGCTTCGTTTATCTCCACGATTCCGAAGCCGCCTTCCGAAAGCAGTACGGATGCATGGGAAGCAATTGCTCTGTAGAACTTCAATGGGTCATCGTCAGGTACAAAAAGTGCCAGCGAGGGCTCCCAGTCAAGGACATTGCTTCTGATAAGAGGTTTTTCGCGCTCCATGACATAAGGAGGATTGCTCAGTATGATATCGAACTTTTGCTGTCCCAGAGGAAGTTTGTCGGAAAGCACATCGGCTTTGAAGAAAGTCGGAGCATGCCCGGAGGGAAAATTCTGTGAAGCTGCCGTTGCAAGCGCTCCGTCAGATATATCGGCAGCAAGAACCCGGCTGCCAGGCAGTTCAAGAGCCATGGTCCATGCAATGCAACCGCTGCCTGTGCACAGGTCGAGGATGGAAATGTTCTTTGCCATTCCACATTTATGAGCCTGCTCTATGGCAATACGGCACAGCAACTCAGTCTCAGGACGTGGAATCAGCACATCCCGATTCACATTGAAAGATCTGCCATAGAACCAAGCCTGACCCGTGACATATTGCAGTGGTTCTCCCTGCGAGAGTCTGTCAATACACGGCAATACACGGGCAAGGTCATAATCACAGACCTGAAAGCCCGGGTCAACAATATGCGTATGACGCTGAGTGCCAATAAGATGCTCAAGGAGCAAAAACACCATCTGACGGGCCTCCGTTTCCGGATAAAGCCTCTTGAGCGCGTCTTCACTCTGTCTTATGAGCTCTCTCAGCAACATCTATTATGAATTTTCAATGATTGTAGAAAGGAAGTCCGTCATATCCATGCCGGCCGTGCGCACCATCTTCGGCACCAGAGAGGCTGATGTCATTCCGGGAATTGTGTTGACCTCCAGGAAATACAAGCCGTCTTCAGCACAGATATAATCCACTCTCACCAGACCTGCACATCCGAGATGAGCATAAATCCGTTTCGAAGTGTCCTGGATGAGCTCGCGAAGAGAATCGCTTATCTCTGCCGGGCAGACCTCACGGCTGTGGCCATTGTACTTGGCCTCATAGTCGAAGAACTCATTATCAGAAATAATCTCGATGACCGGTAGTGCAACATTCTGAGTACCATCGAAATAAACAGCACATGTAAGTTCACGGCCCACTATCGCAGCCTCAGCCATAATCATATCGCCTTCGGAAAAGGCATAATCTACGGCTGCCTGGAAATCCCCGATGCTCTTGACTTTGGTAACACCGAAACTGCTGCCTCCGTCTGTCGGTTTCACGAACATTGGAAGTCCCAGGCGCTCCACGGCAGCCTGTGCAAGATTTTCCATCGGGTCACCCTTACGGATGAAAATGTCGTCTGCACATTTCACAAAATCCACATCTTTGAGGTAGCTCTTGCATGAATACTTATCGAAAGTCATGGCTGCCACAAAGGAATTGCATCCGCTGTGAGGCACACCTATCATTTCAAGATAGCCCTGCATCTTGCCGTTCTCTCCGGGAGTGCCGTGCTGCATGATGTAGGCATAGTCAAACTTGACCTTACCGAAGTCCAGGACTACAGAGAAGTCTGTTTTGTCGATCTGTGGGCGCTCGCCCTCGGGAAGGATGACTCTCATCGAGTTCTTTTTCCTATATGCGACAAGTGACCAGTCACCGAAACGGGCGAAGATTTCATATACATCGTATCTGTTGCCGTCTATGCGGGATGATGTGAATTCACCGCTGCGGCATGAGACCTCCCATTCTGAGGAGTCACTGCCATAGATTACTGCTATTGTTTTTATTGGTGTTGACATGATTGTTTGGTTTAAAGATTCCTCGACTTAGCTCGGAATGACATATTGGGTATTCGCTCGGAATGACATATTGGGTTACTCAAAGAAGTAGTCATCCTCCTCTTCAGCCTTGACAGATGCATCAGCATCGCTTCCGTCACAATCAAGGTTGAGACTGATGCCAGGCGGAGCAACAAACCTTTCACTGTCACTCATGCCCAGAGAGGCATCCGCACGGCATTTCTTCATGAATATACCCCAGATAGGCAGCGCCATATTAGAACCGCCACCAAGAGAAAGGGACTCGAAGTGAACCTGTCTGTCCTCAGCACCGACCCAGACACCTGCAGTCAAAGAAGGAGTATATCCGATGAACCATCCGTCAGACTGGTCATTGGTAGTTCCGGTCTTTCCTGCTATTTCACCGGTAAGGCCATATTTTGCCCTCAGCCTTACACCGGTACCGCTGTTGACAACCCCCTGCATGAGGTTTGCCATGAGATATGCCGTATATTCGCTGATTGCTTCCCTCTTATGGTTATTGAACTCACCGAGCACATTGCCCATGCTGTCCTCAATCCTTGTGACAAAGATCGGAGTCACATACACTCCGCGGGAAGGGAAGGTGTTGTAGGCGGCAACCATCTCATACACATTCAGGTCGGCAGCACCGACGCACAAAGGATTGACAGGTTCGAGGTAGCTTCCCACTCCCATCTTCCTCATCATCTCCACCATGGCCTCCGGGCCGAACTGCTTCATCAGATAGGCAGATATATTGTTCGAACTCTTGGTAAGACCCCATTTCAAGGTAACGGTCTGTCCGATCCACTCATCCTTGTCGGTACTCTTCGGAGTCCAGGTGTCGTCGCCAACGATGAAAGTCTGAGGCACGTTCACCACCTTGTCACACGGAGACATACCCTCCTGCATGGCAAGAGTATAGAGGAAAGGCTTGATGGTGGAACCGACCTGACGTTTGCCCTGACGGACATTGTCATATTTGAAATAACGGTAGTTCGGTCCTCCGACATAAGCCTTGACATGGCCGGTATGAGGCTCTATGGCCATGAATGCAGCCCTGAGATGGGCCTTATAATAACGGATGGAATCATCCGGAGTCATCACTGTGTCGATATATCCTTTTTTGTTCCAGGAGAACACCCTCATCTGCGTCGGTTCCGAGAAACTCTTGCGGATGTCCGAATCAGATGCTCCGTTGTTCTTCATTATGCGGTAGCGGTCACTCCAGCGACGTGCCTGTTTCATGAGCTGGTCGATGGTTTCCCTCGGGATGTCATTTGAGAAAGGCTTGTTGGTCTTCCAGCGGAGATCCCTCCAGAAACTCTTCTGAAGATCCTTTCCAAGATGCTCAGCCACAGCCTCTTCTGCATATTTCTGCATCTTGTAGTTGATGGTGGTGTAAATCCTCAGGCCATCCTTGTCAAGGTTGTATGAAGAGCCATCAGCCTTCTTATTCTTATTCAGCCATCCATAGAAAGCGTCATCCGCCCACTGGAGCGAATCCACGACATAATCTTCGTACTGGGCGTAAGAAGAACGCTTAGGTTCCTTTGCATTCATAGTACGGCGGAGCATATCCCTGAAATATGGAGCCAGACCGGCGTTATGGTCCTGAATCTGGTAGTTCAACGTGATAGGAATCTGCTGGATGGAGTCTTTCTCTGCTTTGGTGAGGTATCCGGCCTTTTCCATCTGAGAAATAACGAAATTCCTGCGAATCAAGGATTTATCAGGATTCAACGCAGGATTGTACCTGGTCGGTTTGTTGACCATTCCCACCAATGTGGCACTCTCCTCTACTGTCAGGTCAATCGGGTTCTTGCTGAAAAAGGTCTGTGATGCGGACTTGATACCATAGGCATTGCTGCCGAAGAAGATGGCATTCATATACATGTCCATGATCTCGTCCTTCGTATAGTTGCGCTCAAGTTTCACGGCGGTAATCCATTCCTTGATCTTCACCCACACCATCTTCACCTTCGACATTCCCGGAATACGGCTGCTCACATCCTCCCTCGGATAAAGGGTCTTTGCAAGCTGCTGGGTAATGGTACTTCCGCCTCCCTGGCTTGAGTCACCTCCGAGCAATGTCTTGAAAACCACCCTTCCCAAACTCTTGAAGTCGATGCCGGAATGGTTGTAGAAACGCACGTCTTCAGTGGCCACAGCCGCATGTACAAGGTGCGGCGACAGCTCCGAATAACTGACATAGGAACGGTTCTCGATATGGAAAGTTGTCAATATCTCCCCGTCCTCGGCCAATACCGTGGTGGCAAGCTTGCTGTCAGGATTCTCCAATTCCTCGAAGGATGGGATGTCGGCAAATGCCCATACCAGGCCGATAAGGATGAGAACAGCAACTACTGGCACTGTGAACAATATCCAGAACCACTTGATTATCCTTTTCTTTACACTATCTGTCATATTTCATTGTTTTTCGCATACAAAGCCACAAAATTAGCAACAAAATTTGGAAAATTACCTGGTTTGTTCCTTACTTTGCACATTCTTTCGCCAAAGCGGCATGAGAGGGACATTATATTTGAGAGGGACATTAATATATGGGCATGAAGGAGAATAATCTTGTTATCGTCGAGTCTCCGGCAAAAGCCGGGACAATCCAGAAATTTCTTGGAAAAGATTTCACTGTCAAATCAAGCTTCGGACACATACGCGATCTCCAGGAAAGCGGACTCAGCATAGATGTAGAACATGGATTCAAGCCGGAATACGTCATTCCGTCAGACAAGAAGAAAGTGGTGGCTGAGCTCAGGAAGGCAGCAAAGGAAGCAACCACGGTGTGGCTCGCATCCGATGAAGACCGTGAGGGAGAAGCCATCGCATGGCACCTTTCAGAAACCCTAGGGCTCAATGAAACGAATACAAAACGTATTGTGTTCCACGAGATTACAAAGAATGCCATCCTGCATGCCGTAGAGAATCCGCGCCAGGTGGACATGAACCTGGTCAATGCCCAGCAGGCAAGAAGGGTGCTGGACAGGCTCGTTGGATTTGAACTCTCACCGGTGCTTTGGAGAAAGATTCAACCCAAGCTCTCTGCCGGAAGAGTCCAGTCAGTCGCCCTCAGGCTTGTCGTTGACAAGGAAAGGGAAATCCAGGAGTTCAAGAACGAACCCTATTATAAGGTAGAGGCCTTGTTCCATCCTGACGGCACATCGGAGAAAACCGTGGTAAAGGCATCGCTTGGCAAAAGATTCACGGACAAGGAATCGGCAAGGGAGTTTCTGGAAAGATGCATTGGAGCGGACTTCAGTGTGGCAAGCATTGAAAAGAAGGAAGGAAACAGGTTTCCCGCCGCCCCTTTCACGACGTCAACCCTCCAGCAGGAGGCTGCAAGGAAACTCAGGCTTTCTGTAAGTCAGACCATGAGCATTGCCCAGAAATTGTATGAAAGCGGACTCATCACCTACATGCGTACCGACTCGACCAACCTTTCTTCCCTTGCTATCAATTCGGCCAGAGAGTTCATATCAGATAATTTCAGTCCTGAATACTCCAATCCGAGACAGTACAAGACCAAGACAAAAGGTGCTCAGGAGGCTCACGAGGCAATCCGTCCTACATACATCCAGAATACATCCATCGAAGGCACACCTGTGGAGAAGAAGCTTTACGAACTGATCTGGAAACGTACCGTGGCTTCGCAGATGGCTGATGCCAAGGTTCTCCGAACCGACATCAAGGTCGGATACAACAAAGGCTCGGAACTGTTCGACGTGCAGGCGACCGAAGTGCTATTCGACGGTTTCCTCAAACTATATATTGAAAGCAGCGATGAACCTCAGCAGGACGAGGACGAGGTACTCCTTCCTCAGATGCATGTAGGCCAGCTGATGTTCGAAAGAGGAATAAGCGCAGATTGCAAATTTACAGTGGCTCCTTCAAGATACACTGAAGCATCCCTGATCAAAAAACTCGAGGAGCTTGAAATAGGACGACCTTCAACCTATGCATCCACCATTACAACTCTCACAAAGGCAAGAGGTTATGTGGTAAAGGGTGACAAGACAGGAGAACGCCGCAATGTCACCAATCTCCGCCTTAGGGACGGCGTGATCACATCTTCCGAGAAGGTGGAGACCGTGGGAGCCGAAAAAGGAAGGCTCCTGCCGCAGGATATCGGAATGATTGTGACGGACTATCTTGCCAAGAATTTCCCTACCATTCTGGACTACGGATTCACGGCCGGAGTGGAAGAGGACTTCGACAAGATTGCCAAAGGAGAAATGGTTTGGAACAATGTGATTACCGAGTTTTACGGACCATTCCATAAAACCGTCCAGGACACACTGAGCAACAAGGAATACAACCATGTCAGCAGGGAAATCGGCATCGATCCTAAAGACGGACTAATGCTCGTTGCCCGCTTCGGTCAGTATGGACATTATGTCCAGAAAGGTGAAGGAGAGAACAGGCAGTATGCAAGCATGGCTCCGGGTCAGCTCATTGAGAGCATTACGCTTGAAGAAGCCCTCAAACTGTTCGAACTGCCCCGCAATGTCGGCAGCCTGAACGGCATAGACATCATATGCATGAAAGGCCGTTTCGGTCCATATATTAAATATGGCGACAAGAATGTATCGCTCCCACGCGGAACCGACCCGCTGAAAGTTGACCTGAACACCTGCATCAAGATTATCGAGGACAGCCTCAACAAAAAGACAGGTGGCATCATAGCCGAATTCAAAGACAGTGACATTCAGGTAATTGACGGCACCTACGGCCCATACATCAAACATGCCGGAGGCAATTACAAGATTCCGAAAGGAACGGATGCAGCGACGCTTACAGAAGATGCCTGCAAGGAAATAATAGCTAATTCTACACCAACAGGACGAAAGAAGAAAAGCAAATAATGTTTCAATTTGTTATTTTGGCTATTGAAATATTTGAAAATTGATGAAAAATTCACTAATTTAGCAGCGAAATTTTTGTTAATTGTTTGCCATGTCAACTTATCAGATTGATCATATAGACCAGAAAATCCTCTCATTCCTTGTAAAGAATGCAAGGATGCCTTTTCTGGAGATAGCCCGCGAATGCGGAGTGTCAGGAGCAGCAATCCATCAAAGGGTCAAAAGACTTGAAGCTAATGGGGTCATCACAGGTTCAAGGCTGCTCGTCAAGCCACAGGCTCTCGGTCTGAATGTGTGTGCATTCGTAAGTGTCTCACTTTCAGAAGCCAACAAATATCCTGAAGTCATCGAGTCATTTAAAAGAATCTCAGAAATTGTGGAATGTCACTTCGTGACAGGAAAATATGCGCTTCTGATCAAGTTGTTCTGCTTTGACCATGACCACCTCATGGAAATCCTTCTGAACACAATCCAGAAGATTCCTTATGTACAACAGACAGAAACCCAGATTTCCCTTGACCAGGCAATTGAGCGTCAGGTCTGGGTGAAAGATTACCAAAGCACAAGTTTCTCTGCTTCAGTCAGCAAAAGCAGGAAAGAAATCAAGGGCTAAGTCCTTTACACAGACGTTTTGACGGCACGTGCGATTATCAAATCTTCACGTGTCGTTATTTTTATGTTCAATCTCTCGCCTTGTATATATGAAAGCGTTGTGCCATATGCCTGCACAACGGATGCATCATCCGTAAAGACTGTGTCGTATGGCTGTCTGTAGGCTTGTCTTATAATCTCTGAATGGAAAATCTGAGGAGTCTGGGCGCCGTATAGGACGGACCTGTCGGCATGTGCGCCTTCGATTGTCTGAAGAATCTCCTGACCTTGCGCATCTTTGCTCTTTCGCAATACCTTCAGTGTGTCCACACAAGGAATAACGGGAATCAATGCCGGCACCTCCTGCGCCCAATCGAACATCTGCCTGACAAGAGAACTTGTGACCAGAGGCCGCACTCCGTCGTGAACTGCTACCAGAACTCCGTCCGGTATCCTGTCGAGAGCATTGCGTACCGAATGGAACCTTGTGATGCCTCCCGGCACAAGCACTTGCGGGCAAATGAAATTATGCCTTATGCAGTAGTCCTTCCAATAGCCTATATAGTCCGGTGACAGGACCACGACGACGGAAATGTCAGGACATGCCTGCCTGAAAACTTCAATTGTGTGCTGGAGGATGGCCTTGCCCTCCAATTCAAGGAATTGCTTGGGAAGAGGCCCTCCCATCCTGGTGCCGCTTCCCGCAGCCATCACTATTACAAATTTTTTTCTTTCCATTTCTAAGTGGGCAATATGCTCCAGTAATTATGTTATACCGAGGTTCCGATAGGCAATATGCAATATTATCAGGCAAATTTAAAAAACTTGAAGGTTATTTACAGTTTTTTTTGTAATTTTACCGCTTTATATGGGAAATACACAAATTCGGAGCATTTAGTATAACATGGGACTTTCATTCTTGACACAGGAGATAGCAATGGACCTCGGAACAGCGAACACGGTCATTTTCATGAATGACCAGATTGTGCTGGACGAGCCAAGCATCGTGGCAATTGACAACAACACAGGAAAAGCTATAGCCCTCGGCCAGAAAGCCAAGCTTATGCAGGAGAGGGAGAATCCGGGCATCAAGACAATCCGTCCGATGAAAGACGGGGTCATTGCGGACTTCAATGCCGCAGAAATGATGATCAGGGGATTCATCAAACAGGTAAACAGCAGACGCAGATCATTGTTTTCACCTAACATTAAAATGGTCGTCGGCATTCCATCAGGTAGTACTGAGGTGGAAATCAGGGCCGTACGCGACTCTTCGGAACATGCCGGAGGAAGGGACGTATATCTGATTTTCGAGCCTATGGCATCCGCCCTCGGTATCGGACTGGACGTCGAGGCGCCTAAGGGAAACATGGTAGTCGATATAGGTGGCGGTACTACTGAGATTGCGGTCATCTCGCTCGGAGGCATCGTAGTACAGGACAGTATCAAGGTGGCAGGCGATGTATTCACAAACGACATCCAGCAGTATCTCAAACAGCAGCACAACATCAGGGTAGGACAGATTACGGCAGAAAAGATCAAGATTGCCATAGGAGCTGTTCTTCCTGAGCTCGGTGAAAATGAAGTGGAACCGGAGCCATATGCAATCACAGGTCCTAACCAGATGACTGCCCACCCGGTTCACGCAACCATCACCTATCAGGAGATTGCACATTGCCTGGATAAATCGGTGGCAAGAATCGAGAGTGCAATCCTGCACGTGCTGGAGCAGACACCTCCTGAGCTTTACTCCGACATCGTAGAGAACGGTATCTATCTTGCAGGAGGCGGCTCGCTTCTCAGGGGACTTGCCAAGAGATTCACAGAGAAGGTGAACATCCAGTTCCATGTCGCAGAAGACCCGCTGAGGGCCGTGGCAAGGGGAACATGCCTGGCACTCAAGAATACCGACAACTATTCTTTCCTTATGAGGTAACATCTTGCAAAGGAAACGAATCATATACCTGATAATTGACGCAGCTATCTTCATTTTTCTGGAGGTAGCTGCGCTCAATATGCTCCGCCATGCAGGAACGATGCAGAACATCTGGTTCTCAAAGGGTTGTCATGTCGTGATGGCCAAGGTTTGGGGCACCACCCAGAACATTGCACAGTATTTTTCCCTGCGCAAGACCAACGAAAGCCTTGCTCTGGAAAACACTGCACTGAAGGCCAGGCTGGCAAAGCTGGAACTGGACATGGAAGACAGCCTGTCCCTGGAAAGATTCAGCAATACGGCCGGCAATTTCAGATATATCCCGGCAACGATTGCCAAAATAAGCAATAATTCCGAGCACAATTACATCATCATCGACAAAGGTTCCGACGATGGCATCAAATCAGGCAGCGGCATCGTCACATGGAAGGGAGCCATCGGTATCATAGACAATGTCGGACGCAAATACTCCTATGGGCGTTCATTCAAGAACCACGACATGAACATAAGCACCCGGATCGGCAAGGAAGGAGCTGTCGGACCGATGTCATGGGACGGAAGGAGCAGCAACTGCGCCATATTGAAGGAAATTCCACACCACATGGAATTTGCTCCCGGAGATACCGTGTTCACAAGCGGTTTCTCCTCCATATTTCCGGCGGGCATTCCACTTGGAACCATCGTCGATTCGAAAATCGTGAATGGAGCCACCTACGACATAAAAGTCTCTCTGTTTGAGGACTTTTCATCTGTAAGATACATAACAATCGTGGAGAATATCGGCAGGGAAGAAATTGAAGAACTGGAGGGCATAAGATGAGAACAGGACAGAATTTCTGGTTGCTTTACGCCATGCTGGCGATTATTCAGACTGTGATTTGCAACTATTTTCAGTTTACTCCTTATGCCGTTGTGACCCTGCTTCCGGCCATGGTGCTCTGCATTCCGCTCCAGACCAGCACATCTGCCAGCATGGTCATAGCTTTCGTGACAGGACTGCTCGTGGACTGGCTGTCCGAAGGCCTTATAGGCATCAATGCCGCCGCCCTTGTACCGGTCGCCCTGGCAAGAAAGGCAATCATCCGCACGTTCATAGGTGAGGACCTGATTGCACGAAAAGACAGTTTCACCTTCCACAAAAACGGTATCAGAAAGATTTCATTGGCCCTGTCAGCAAGCCTTACCATCTTCCTGGCCATATATATACTGCTCGACGGTGCGGGCACAAGACCTGTATGGTTCAGTTTCGCACAATTTGGTATTTCCTTGGCTATCAATATGATACTATCTCTGATTGTTGCCAATATCCTCACGCCTGAAGAAAAGAGATAGGAGGTCGGGGTCATGAAACTGAACAGACAGAACAAACTGCTCATCGGATTGTGCACGGCTGCGGTGATTCTCATTGTCCGGCTGTTCTGCATCCAGATCATCGATGATGATTACAAGCTCAGCGCCGAGAACAACACGATGGTCTATTCCATCATTTATCCCACCCGCGGCCTCATCATCGACAGATATGGCAACATCCACGTCGGCAACAAGGTCGCATACGACCTGCTGGTCACTCCGCGCGAAGTCGAAGAATTCGACACCCTGGCTCTGGCACAGGTACTTGACGTAAGCCCGGACTTCATACGGGAAAAAATGGCTGAATATAAGAAGAATCGCAGAAGAATCGGATGGCAGACCGTCGTGATGATGAAGCAGATTCCCCAGCTCCAATATATGAAGTTTGCCGAAGTGTCGTACAAGTTCCCGGGGTTCCGCGGCCAGTCCAGAAGCATCAGGGAATATCCGTATAATGCCGGCGGAAACCTGCTCGGATATGTGTCCGAAGTGGATGCAAGATATCTTGAGAAGCATCCGGATGAATACAAGTCGGGTGACTATGCCGGAATGACAGGAATAGAGGCTGCCCGTGAAAAGGAGCTCAGAGGCGAAAAAGGTTACAATATCTGGCTCAGGAACTCACACAACAAGATCGAATCCCGCTACAGGGACGGAGAGATGGACAAAGAGGCCGTTCCGGGAAAGGATGTCACGACCACCATCGATGCCGAACTGCAGAATTACGGTCAAAGGCTGATGATGAACAAAGTGGGAAGCCTCGTGGCAATAGAACCATCAACGGGGGAAATCCTCACGATGGTTTCAAGTCCCGGAATTGATGTGGAAATGCTAGCCGACATCGGTAAATATTACAACGAAATAGCGTCAGATCCTTATAAGCCAATGTTCAACAGGGCAGTACAGGCTCCTTATCCTCCGGGGTCGGTTTTCAAGCTTGTCAACGGTCTGATCGGTCTTGAAGAAGGGGTAATCAGCCCCTCGACGGCATATCCTTGCAGCATGGGATACCATTTCGGAAAGAACAAGCTCGGCTGCCATGCCCACCGCTCGCCGCTGAATCTGGAAGAGTCCATCATGATGTCCTGCAACGCATATTATTGCTATGTGCTGCGTGACCTTCTTGAAAACAAGGATTTCGAGTCAATCGACGATGCCATGGACTATTGGAACAAAGCAGTGAAAAGCTTCGGCTTTGGAGAAAAGCTGGGCAGCGACTTCCCTTCCGAGCTGGGTGGTTTCATCCCTGACTCCAAATATTACAATAAAGTATATCATAAAGGCGGCTGGAAGGCAACAACAGTGATTTCTCTCTCAATCGGTCAGGGCGAAATCGGCTGTACCCCGCTCCACCTTGCCAACCTTTGTGCCACGATTGCCAACCGCGGATATTACTACATTCCGCACATCATCAAAGACTCGAAAGAAATCGCAATCGATCCCAAATATAAGGAAAGACACTATACAATGGTGGATACCACCCATTTCCCAAAGGTCATCGGTGGCATGTACAGGGCGGTAAACAGCGGATACGGCTCCGGCGGAACGGCCAGTGTTGCAGCTGTCGAGGGGTTGGATATCTGCGGAAAGACAGGTACGGCCCAGAACCCCCACGGCTCCGACCATTCGGTATTCATCTGCTTCGCTCCGAAGGATGACCCGAAGATTGCCGTGGCAGCCTATGTGGAAAACGGCGGTTTCGGTGCCACTTGGGCGGCTCCTATTGCTTCCCTGCTCACGGAAATGTACCTTACAAGGGAAATAAGGCCGGAAAGGAAGGATTTGGAGAAAAGGATTCTTGAAGGAAATTTGCTGGACAGGGTTAAAGTTAAGAAATAATGATCAGTGCAGGAGGAAATAGAAACAGGAGTCTGACAAAGACTATCGATTGGCCGTTGGTAATCTGCTATTTTGTGCTGGTTCTCATCGGCTGGGCGAATATCTACGCTTCCGTACATGCTTCAGAGCCGGCTTCCATCTTCGATTTCAGTTGCCGCAGCGGAAAGCAGTTCGTGTGGATACTCACTTCCTTTGCGATTGGTGCCATCATTCTTTTTCTGCTGAATCCGAGGATATATGAGGGGCTGTCACTACCGATTTATCTGGTCACGATTGCCCTGCTGGTCGCGGTGATTTTCCTGGGAATCGAGGTCAAAGGTTCCAGGTCGTGGTTCGAATTCGGGCCCATAAGATTCCAGCCGGCAGAAATTTCCAAAATATCCACATCCCTGATGCTGGCGACGGTCATGAGCCAGCTGGGCTATAAGATAAGCAGGTTCAAGGACTTCATTATCACATCTTTGATCATTCTGGTGCCTATGGCCATCATTGTGCTCCAGAGTGAGACTGGTTCGGCCCTGGTCTATGTGGGTTTTATTTTCATGCTCTACAGGGAGGGGCTTTCCGGATGGTGGATTTTCATCCTTGGAATGGCCATACTGTCTTTTATCCTCACCCTTACGGCCTCCCCTTTTGTAGCCATTCTGGTGATTGTCGGAGTGGTTTCCTTTTGTATCTGCCTGTATTCGGGGATATTAAAATGGTGGCTCATGGTGGGCATTCCAGTGATTGTCCTTATGGCATTCGTGCCAATGGGCTTATCTGCACTTGCCGAGGCTGTGACCGGCTTTGCAAGTGAGGCTGAAGCCATTGAGGCTGGTCTGACGCAAATACCGTTCATATTCAAGATAAGGCCTCTGTACATTCTGCTGTTTGTCACGGCCGTCAGCATTCCTTTTGCCGTGTACATGGCTTTCAGGCAGCGCAACAGGTTCACTTACCTTGCCATCCTGTCCTTGCTGGGAGGCATCCTTCTGGTCTATTCTGCCGATTTTCTTTTCAATGAGGTGCTACAGGACCACCAGCGTAAGCGTATCGAAGTGTTGCTCGGCATGAAGGAAGACCCTTCGGGTGTAGGTTATAATGTGAACCAAAGCATGATTGCCATCGGTTCGGGAGGTCTGACCGGCAAGGGATATCTGCACGGAACTCAAACAACCTATGGTTTCGTCCCGGAGCAAAGTACGGACTTTATTTTCTGCACCATCGGAGAGGAATGGGGCTTCCTCGGATGTGCTTTGGTGATTCTTTTGTATGTTTTCCTGATATGGAGGATTATCGCGGATGCCGAACGAAGCAGGGAATCTTTCACCAGGATATATGGCTATTGTGTGGGCTGCTGTATTTTCATGCACCTGTTCATCAACATCGGTATGACCATCGGTCTTATGCCGGTCATCGGCATTCCTCTGCCGCTTGTCAGTTATGGTGGTTCTTCCCTTTGGGCCTTCACAGCCATGATTGCAATCTTTATCGCTCTGGACAGGAACGAGAAAAAGTATTTTTAGCAATAAACAGTTTATATATGAAGATTGTGTTTCTTGATGCCGCCACAATGGGTGATGTTTCCTTCGCACCTATCGAAAGGCTTGGCGAATTCATTATGTATCAGACAAGTACCCAGGAGCAGGCAAAGGAAAGGGCTGCGGGGTGCGATGTGCTCATCATCAATAAGATCAGAGTCGATGCCAATCTCATTGACAGCCTGCCTTCACTTAAGCTGATCTGCGAGGCTGCGACCGGTGTCAACAATATTGACTTGGAATATGCCGCATCCAAGGGTATTCCGGTCAGGAATGCTGTCGGATACTCAACCCAGTCCGTGGTTCAGGCTACTTTCATGCATATTCTTTCTCTTACCGGCTGCGCTCCATACTATGACGAATGTGTCAAGAGTGGGAAATATTCAAAGTCTGGCATTTTCACGGATGTGAGCGTCAACTGGGACGAGCTTGCCGGAAGGACTCTGGGCATTGTCGGAATGGGAAACATTGGAAGCAAAGTGGCGAGTGTGGCAGAGGCTTTCGGGATGAAGGTGGTTTATTATTCCACTTCCGGCACTTCACATTGTAAGGCCTATCCGAGTCTGCCTCTTGATGAATTTTTGTCAGTGTCTGACATCGTGTCAGTTCATGCTCCCTTGAATAACAGAACGAAGGGGCTCATCGGTGCCAGGGAAATTGCAGGGATGAAGAAGGGGGCGTTTCTTGTAAATATGGGCCGCGGTGGCATCGTGGATGAGGCTGCACTGGCTCAGGCTATTGATTCAGAGCACCTTGCAGGTGCAGCTCTGGATGTGTTCGAGGTGGAGCCGCTTCCTGAAGACAGTCCTCTTCTGAAGCTTGCCCATCCGGAGCGTGTAAGGTTTGCTCCCCATGTTGCATGGGCAAGCTGCCAGGCTCGCCAGAGGTTGGTTGACCAGATTGCTGCCAATATTGAAATGGGGTGGTAAACCAGCAACGGGTGGCATGGAAGTTGCTCTCGCTTCTGAGTGTTGTTTTGAAAACTTTAAACTTTTAATATTATGATTTCAACTGAATTACAGAAAGCTATCAACGATCAGATTACCGCTGAGCTTTGGTCTTCAAACCTGTATCTCTCAATGGCTTTTGCTCTTAAGGCAGAGGGTTGGGACGGATTTGCACATTGGATGGACAAGCAGTCTCTTGAGGAAAGGGAGCATGCTGTTGCAATGGCTGATTACCTCATCAAGAGAGGTGGCGAGGCAAAGGTTTCAATGATTGATGTTGTTCCTGACAAATGGGGAAGCGTACTTGATGTATTCGAAAATGTTTACAAACATGAATGCCACGTTTCCGCTTTGATTGACAAACTTGTCGATGTTGCTGCAGCACAGAATGACAAGGCAACTCAGGATTTCCTCTGGGGATTTGTCAGGGAGCAGGTTGAAGAAGAGGCTACTGCACAGGCAATCGTCGAGAAGATCCGCAAGGGCGGAGAGCAGGGTTTGTTCTACATTGATGCCCAGCTCGCTCAGAGATAGCTTACCAACATACTTACAAGTGCGATACTTCGCACGGCTGTTCTTTAACACATTCCCGCAGAAACGTCAGAATTTCTGCGGGAATGTTGTTTTCCGGCTTACCGGATTTTGGTTTTTTTTCACGTGGACCCCCAGTCTGGCGTTGCCAGACAGCCCCTCGAGTCTGGGAAGGGAGTACAAAAAATGAGGGATGAACCTTTTGGAGATTCATCCCTAAATTGGAGCGGAAAACGAGACTCGAACTCGCGACCCCAACCTTGGCAAGGTTGTGCTCTAC
>JALFNZ010000126.1 GCA_022774085.1 Bacteroidales bacterium | reverse complement strand
TTCGAGAAGGACTTCGATGACCTTGCGGTCGCTCTCCGAGCAGAGGCTCAGAATCTCTTCCAGAATCTGGTCAGGCCCCTTGTCCGTGAATTTCCAATCAGTGCTGATTGCCGGCAGACTGGCGATAATCTATTCGTAATTGTTCATATATAGATTTTCCGGTCTTATCCGAAGAGGATTTTCTTTGTTGCAGGACGGAGATATTCGCTGATAAGGGCTTTGAACGTGTCGTCCTTGAAGCTGACGAACCATCCTTCGCCTTTAGGAGCGATTGTGAAACCACCGGCAACTTTCTTTGAGAATTGCGCGTCAACGCCGCCTTTGAGCACTGCTGCGAGTTCTTTCTTGATGAAAGGCTCCATTTCCTTGCGGAGAGACTCAGGAAGAACAACTTCCATTTCGCTGGCAGCATCAGCATTGAATCCATTTGCTACTGCGAGGATGATTTGTTTCACAAATTCGGCAGAAGTCAGTGCCTTTGCAACTTCGCAGTCCGTCATTTTGGCTACGATGATATTCTCAATGTCCTGTTTGGTTGCAGCGATGCTCTGCTGGGCTGCCATCTTGAGGTCCGAGTTCACCTTCGTGCTCAGGTCTTCTGCCTGTTTCTGAGCTTGTGCGAGAATCTCTTCTGCCTGCTTTTGGGCCTGGGCTATGATTTCCTCAGCCTCTTTGCGTGAGCGGGCAAGGATTTCCTCGCCTTCCTGTTTTCCATTTGACAATCCTTCATTGTAAAGTTTGTCAGTCATCTCTTGCAATTTATTCTGCATATCTGTTGTATTTTGTTGTTTTGTTGTTTCAATTCGACTCGTTGGAACGTTTTTCAACGTACCCCGCAGTATCAAGGCAAATTTATAAAAAAAACCGGCGACAACCAACCAAAATGTATGCTAATTTTAAAAAATTTGTGTCACTAAGGGAACAATAAAGAACAAATGATAATCAAAAGCTCTGTTTTGATTATCATTTGTAGAAAATATGAGTAATATTTGTAACTCTGTCAAAAGCATTGCTTGAGAATGCTGACAATGTTGTCAGATTTTCCCATGGTATAGAAATGCACGGCTGGTACTCCATGGGCCAGCAAATCCTTGCACTGCATCGTGCACCATTCCGTTCCTATCCTGTAGATTTCAGTCTTGTTGTCGGCGGCCTTGCGGATTGCCTCGGTCAGCTCAAACGGGATGTTCAAAGAAAAGGATTCCGGCAGCAGGCTCACCTGACGCGCAGTTGAGAGGGGCTTCAAACCTGGGATAATCGGGACTGATATCCCAGCTTCACGGCATCGTTTCACGAAATCATAATAGACAGTGTTGTCGAAAAACATTTGCGTTATGATATAGTCAGCTCCGGCATCGACTTTCTTCTTGAGATTGATTATATCTGTTTCAATGTTGGCCGCTTCGAAATGTTTTTCAGGATAAGCACCTACGCCGATGCAAAAATAGCGGGGATTGTCATCTGAGTTGTCTATCTTGTGTGAACGGCGGTAAGAGGCACTTCCCTGATATTTTCTTATTCCTTCGACTAGTTCGCTGGCATAGCGGTAGCCTCCCGGAGTCGGAGTGAAACGCTTCTCGCCTGTTATGCTGTCACCCCTGAGAGCGACTATATTGTTGATTCCCAGGAACTCAAGATTGTCAAGCTTGCTTTCAATCTCTTCACATGTGCTCCCACCGCAAATAAGGTGGGGGACGGTCTCAATCTGGTAGCAGTCCATTATTGCCGAACAGACAGTGGTCTCGCTTATTCTGTTCCGGACCATTCTTTTCTTGAATGAACCATCTTCCTGCTGAACGAATTCATATTCGTCCCTGTGACTTGTTACATTGATGTATTTGGGACTGAATTCCATGAAAGGGGCAATGCTTTCAAGTAGTTCAGCCTTTGTAATGCCCCTCATGGGCGGCACTATTTCCAGGGATGGAAATGGTTTTCTGTTCGAGTTGAGTATTTCTGATACTTTCATGATCGGGGAGTTTTATTTCAATAAATGATTCAGGAGAGATTGTGCCTTTTCGGGGGAAAGCCCTCTTTTTTGTACGTATGATTGATATTGCTTTTCGCTGATTGAACGTATTTCCGGATATTTTGCATGCTTGTGAATCAGGACCATGCCGCAGATTGATGCATCAGGACTCATGGCATAGCTTTCTGTAAGGTTTATGCCGAGTTCTTCCGAGGACGGTATCATTTCAAGGAGGTCTTTTTTCAGACTGTGGTCCGGGCAGCTTGCATATCCTGCAGCGGGTTTGATAACCTTCATTCCCTGAAGGATTTCTTCACCTTCTTCGCATAGTCTTCCGCTCAATATTTCCTTGTCCATCCATGCTGATGCAGCTTCGGCAAGTGTCATTCTGACTGTTCTGCCTACCATTTCCTCATACCTGTCAGAGCAAGCCGGACAGCAGCAGCCTTCCTGATGACTTGCAGCGGGATGGACACTGATTGCAAATGCTCCGAAAACTGATCTGATTCCGCTGTCCTTTGATGCGACAAAGTCGCATAATGACATTCCCTCACCGCTTTCCTGTCTCATCATCGGAATATTCCTTATGATGGTATTTCCTTCAGAATCAGTATCTTCCAGGTATATTACATCATCTTTGCACTGTGCTGGCATGAAATGCAGGCCTAACCTGATGCGGAAATTCCTGAACTGAAGTTCTTCCTCTGCATCACGTCTTAGTTGTACCAGCTCTGTTGCTTCCGGGATGGACTTTCCATATTTTATGCCCCAGATGGCATAGAACATCCTCCAGTCGAAGTACTCCATCACCAAGTCCGAACTGATTTCACAAACTGGGATGTCTTTCATCCTGCATGTAAGGAAGTCTCCTTGACTGAAACTTGGTTCTGCTTTTGTTACCTTCTGTTCTTCCTGTTTGTCATTCCTGCTGTTATACAGGGAACGGATTTCATCTTGCTTCAGATGTTGTTCTTTTTCAAATGTTTCCGGATCCATCATATATTTCTTGGACATGACGGCGGAGGCTGATGCATCCGGACCATAATATACATGGTCATAAAGGGGAGCCAGCTTGACGGCCGTATGCAGGGCCGAGGTCGTGGCACCTCCGATGAACAGAGGCTTGCTCATGCCCCTGGCTTTCATAAGACGGCATAATTCCTCCATCTGGAACAGCGACGGGGTAATCAGACCGCTGGCAGCGATGATGTCGGCATCCAACTTTTCCGCTTCGGCCAATATCACTTCCTTATCCACCATGACCCCCAGGTCATGGACATCGAAACCATTGCATGTCAGGACAATACCGGTGATATTCTTGCCAATGTCATGCACATCCCCCTTAACGGTCGCTATGACCACGGACGGCCTTTTACCACCCTGGCTCTGCTGGCTTTCGCCGGCCTTCATATATGGTTCCAGCACAGCCACGGCATCCCTCATCACCTTTGCGGACTTGACCACCTGAGGGAGGAACATCTTTCCCTGTCCGAACAGGTCTCCGACCTTTTCCATCGCATTCATCAGAGGGCCCTGAATTACGTCCACGGCTTTTCCGAATTTCCGCAGAGCTTCCATCACGTCTGCTTCCAGAGTCTCCGTGCGGCCTTTCAGAATGGCCTGCGAAAGCCTTTCTTCTACTGTAAGGTGCTGAATGTCAGTATTCTGAGCACCTAACTGCTGCATGTCCTTTCCCGCATCCTTTTGAGCCATTATCTCTGAGGCTTTTGCAATCAGCCTTTCAGTGGCTCCTTCATCAGAGTTGAAAATTACATCTTCCACGCATTTGAGCAGTTCACTTTCGATGCTGTCATAGATTTGAAGCATTGATGGATTGACTATTGCCATGTCAAGGCCTGCGTGTATGGCGTGGAAAAGGAAGGCGGAGTGCATTGCTTCGCGGACGGTGTTGTTGCCGCGGAAGGCGAACGAGAGGTTGGAGAGTCCTCCGGAGGTGAGTGCTCCGGGGAGATTGGTCTTGATCCAGCGGACTGCCTCGATGAAATCGATTCCATAGCGCTCGTGCTCTGCTATACCTGTACCGATGGATAGGATATTGCAGTCGAAAATGATGTCCTGTGGGGCCATTCCGGCCTTCTCGGTAAGCAGTTTGTAGGCCCTGCTGCATATCTCTATCTTGCGCCTGTATGTTGTCGCCTGTCCCTGCTCGTCGAAGGCCATGACTACTACGGCAGCTCCCATCTGTTTGATAATCCGGGCTTTATGGAGGAATGTCTCTTCTCCTTCCTTGAGGCTTATGGAGTTGACTATGCATTTGCCCTGGGCGTTTTCAAGACCGGAGATGATGGTGTCCCAGTCGGAGGAATCAATCATCAGAGCTGCCTTTGCGACTGAAGGGTCATTGGATATCCAACGCGTGAATTTTTCCATTTCCCGGGCGCTGTCAAGCATGGCATCGTCCATATTTATGTCAATTATGCTTGCACCGTCTTCAATCTGTCTGGCTGCTATCTGCATGGCCTGGTCATAGTCTCCTTCGGCTATCAGTCTGGCAAATTTCTTTGATCCTGCTACATTCGTTCGTTCACCTACGTTGGTGAAATTGTATTTTTCCTTGTCTATGGTCACTGCTTCCAGTCCGCTGACTGTCAGATGTTTGAAGCAGTTGTCCCTGTTTTGCTCACTGGCGCTGTCTTCGTCCCCGGAGGCTGCCGCCGGGGTGTGAGGTTTTGTCTGAGAGACAGCTTTCGCTATTGCTGCAATATGTTCAGGTGTCGTTCCGCAGCATCCTCCGGTTATGTCAAGCAAACCTTCTTCCGCCATTGCGCATACTTCGCAGGCCATCTGTTCAGGACTCTGGTCATAGCCTCCCATTTCGTTCGGCAGTCCTGCATTCGGGTAGCATATCGTTCTGCATTCGCACCAGCTTGCTACGTCTTTCATCAGCTCGTGCAGGTCTGCGGCTCCGAGTGAGCAGTTCAGACCGAATGCAGCGAGAGGGTAGTGACGCACTGAAGTGTAGAATGCCTTCAGGGTCTGTCCTGTGAGGGTTCTGCCGCTTTTGTCACCGACTGATACAGAGACTATTACAGGTATCGGCAGGCTTGCTCTGACTTTCTTGCCGCTTCCTTCATGCTCCTGCACCAATTCCTGATTCAGTTCCTGGATTGCAGCAAGCGCAGCCTTGACGTTGAGGGCATCGAAACATGTTTCCAGAAGCAGCAGGTCAGCTCCTGCCCTGACAAGGGCTTCAGCCTGTTCGTGATAAGCTTCTTTCACCTGTTTGAAACTGTAGTTTCTGAATGCAGGGTCAGATACGTCAGGAGAAAGTGAAAGCGACTTAGATGTAGGGCCCATGCTGCCTGCAACAAGGATTTTCCTTTCCCGTCCCTTTGCAGCGGCCTCTTCCATGGTCTGGTCTGCGGCTTTGCGTGCTATGGCTGCCCCCTGATATGCCATCCTTTCCGCAAGGGTGGCGCAACCGTATTCAGCCTGTGATATCCTGTTGGCACTGAAGGTATTGGACTCGATAATGTCTGCACCTGCCTCAATATATTCTCTGTGAATGTCACTGATAACATCAGGTCTTGTCAGGTTCAGGACCTCGCTGTTGCCCTTCATCGGACGGCCATTCCATGGCGCACCCTCCTCGGAATGGATGGTGTAATCTTCCTCCTGAAGTCCGAATCTCTGGATCATGGTGCCCATCGCCCCGTCCAATATCACTATATTTTTCCTGTCAAATATTCCCATTTTTATATTCCTAAAAGGCCGCGAATATACAAAAAAATGCCAATCCTTCACCATCGCCTCCGTACGAAAATCAACCCAACTCAAGTTTCGCAAGTTTATG
>JALFNZ010000113.1 GCA_022774085.1 Bacteroidales bacterium | reverse complement strand
ATGATGATGGGTGGATGGTTTGCTGCAACAGCAATCGGAAACTACCTGGTATCAATTCCTGGCCTGCTTTGGGGAAGGCTTCCTCTTTGGGGAGTATGGACAGTGCTCATCGCACTCTGCCTCGTATCAGGCCTGTTTATGTTCTCAATGATGAAGAAGCTTGAGGCTGCTACAAAATAACGGATAGTGTAAATGAAACATTCATTTTTAATTTTTGCAATTGCCGGGATGATGGTCATTCCGGCATCTGCGCAAGAAAGAGCTGGTAATCCCGAAGGAGGAATCTCTTCGGAGATGATTGAGCGCATAAGGACTTCATGGAAAGCTACCCCTTCGGACAAAGCTCTGAAGAATGCCCTTGCAGGCACTTCCATCGCCACCCTGGCCATCAACTCTGATAATGCGGCAATGATAGACACCCATTTTTCAGACAGAGTCAGGACCAAGGGTATCACAGATCAGGAATCCTCAGGAAGATGCTGGCTTTTCACCGGACTCAACGTCCTGCGTGCCAAGATGATAGATAAATATGACCTTCCATCTTTCGAGTTCTCCCAGAATTATCTATTCTTCTATGACCAATTGGAGAAATCAAATCTATTCCTCCAGGGAATCATTGACACAAGGGAGCTGCCATCCGACGACAGGAAGGTTGACTGGCTCTTCTCCAATCCGATAGGAGACGGAGGACAGTTCACCGGAGTGTCCAATCTCATAACCAAGTATGGAGCTGTGCCTTCAGAAGCGATGCCGGAGACATTCTGCAGCAACAACACTTCCCAGATGTCGTCCCTGATCAGACAGAAACTGCGCGAGGACGGACTGCGCCTGCGTCAGACCTGGTCACAGGCTGCTTCCGGAAAGGGCAAAGCCAAGGCAGAAACATTGAAAAAGATGCAGCAGATGAAGGAGGAGTCCCTCTCTGAAATCTACAGGTTCCTTGTCCTCTGCCTCGGAGAACCGCCTGTATCATTCACATGGACAAGATGCGACAAGAATGACAAAGTAATCAGTGTGAAGGAATACACTCCAATGTCTTTCTACAACGAATACATCGGAGAAGACCTTGAGAACAACTATGTCATGATCATGAATGATCCTTGCCGCGAATATGGCAAGGTGTATGAAATCGACTACGACAGGCATGTATATGACGGACATAACTGGCTGTATGTCAATCTTCCTATCGAGCGCATCAAAGAAATGGCCATCGCCTCGATAAAGGACAATACGGCGATGTATTTTTCTTGCGACGTGAACAAATTCTACCTCGGCAAGAA
Source organism: Bacteroidales bacterium (assembly GCA_022774085.1). Classification (GTDB taxonomy): domain Bacteria; phylum Bacteroidota; class Bacteroidia; order Bacteroidales; family UBA932; genus Cryptobacteroides. The sequence continues at coordinate 2,759 of JALFNZ010000113.1, read as the reverse complement.
AGGAACGCTCGACCTTGCGAATTTTGACTACCGTTCACTTTCCGGTTTCAGCCTCGGGATGGACAAGAAGGAAAGGGTTCAGACCCATGCCAGCGGCTCATCCCATGCAATGACACTCATCGCCGTGGATATCGACGGCAACAGCGGACAGACCAAGAAATGGATGGTCGAGAACAGCTGGGGCCCGGCTTCAGGATACAAAGGATGCCTCATCATGACTGACGAGTGGTTCAACGAATATATGTTCCGTCTGGTGGTCGAGAAAAAATATGTTCCTCAGGATGTTCTGGACATGCTCAAGACAACTCCTGAAAAACTTCCTGCATGGGATCCTATGTTCTCTCCGGAGCTTTAGCCTATTCCCCGCCTACGGTCAGAGCGCTGACCAGAACGGTTGGAATTCCGCAAGTTACAGGGACACTCTGCTCTTTGCCGCAGGTCCAGGTCCCATTATCGATACGCAGGTCTTTGCCGACAGCAGTAATGTCAGCGAGGGCCTGCGGTCCGTTTCCAATGATATTGATATCCTTGACAGGCATGGTCAGACGGCCGTTTTCAATCATGAAACCGCTCTTGACAAAGAAGGTGAAGTCCCCCTCCCCTATCTGAACCTGACCGTTCGAAAACTCATCCACAAAAATGCCCTTCTTTACAGATGCAATGATGTTTTCCGCACTCATATCCCCGCTTTCCATATAGGTTGCCCGCATTCGCGGTATGGGATTGTAGCGGAAGCTCTCCCGGCGGCCATTTCCTGTTGATGGAATGCCGTACCATGCGGCGCTGACGCGGTCATGGAGGTATGATGTGAGGATGCCGTCCCTTACCATATATGTTTTCTGTGCCGGCACACCTTCGTCGTCGTAATTGCCTGATCCTCTGTTGAATGCGATAGTACCGTCATCAACGATGTTTATTCCTTTCATACAGATTCTGCTGCCCATCTTATCTGAAAAGATGGACTGGCCCTTCCTGTTGAAGTCCGCTTCGAAGGCATGCCCCATTGCTTCGTGAAGAAGTATGCCGGAGGCTCCCGCCCCCATGACAACAGGCATTCTTCCACCTTTTGGACGACGCGCCTCAAACATTGCGTCAACACCTTTCACCACTTCATCAGCAAGCTCGACAATCAACTGATTGTCAATAAGTTCATAACCTTTTCGAAAACTCCTTGACGCAGTTTTAGTGCAGGATTGCTCTCCGCTTGTGAATACTGCTGTGACAGTGACACTTCCCATTGGTCTTGTGTCACAGGTCAGTTCACCGAGGGAATTGTACATCATCACGTCACTTTGGGAATTCGAAGCCCTTGCCATGACCTTGTCGATGCGGCTGTCCCTGCTGCTGACTTCTTTTTCTAGTCTGTTGAGAAATCCGAGAATCAATGATGAATCGGCATCTCTCCAATCTTTGATTCCATGGTAAAGGTCGTACTTTTTGTCAGACACCCTCTCATATTTCATGGTCTTTCCACCTCCGATGGCAATCGCCGATGCAGCCCTTGCTGCTGAAAGCATATCTGCCATTTCAGTAGTTTCGGCATAGGCATAGCCTGTCCTTTCCCCTTTCAGGACTCTTATTCCGACACCGTAATCCGTATGGCATCCTCCTGAAGTGACAGCTCCATCTTTCAGCAAGAGATTGAAATACACGGTATTCTCAAAATACAAGTCGCAATAGTCTCCTCCATGAGAAAGGGCCGTTGCGACAATCTTGTCAAGCATAGGGACTGTTGTCCCGAATATATTGTGGTAATAAATATCGTTCATCATATCAATCACTCAAGTTTCGGGAATGCGAAACTTAAATTAATCATTTGCCCCGTCATCCGGGGAGTCTTCCATTTCGGGCTCCATAATAATGGAACGAATCAGGTTGTAGGTCTTCTCGTCCTTGATATTGGTCACGGTATCCTTAGACCCCTCGGCTACAACCCTAAACGGGATTTCCGAGTTATCAGCAAGTATCCATCTTTCACATACCGGAGCATAATCGTTGAAGAAATACTTTAGTCCTACCTTATAGCGTCTTCTGACGGTTTCTTCAGGGATATTGTGCCCGCCAGCTGCGACTCTTGCCTTGACCCTTTCAATTGCGAGTTCTGGCGAATTGAGCCAGAAATACAAGACTGTAACCGTGTAACCGACTGATTGTGCAATTTTTACGGTTTTAAGCAAAGTACGGGTTGCCAAAGTGGTCTCGATGCCGAAATCTTTTTTCCTTGCGAGCAGGTAGCGGATTTTGGCAATCATATAGCGGCTGGCAAGAATCGAGGCCTTGCCTGGATTGAATGGTGAGAAACCCTTTGCAAATTCGTCAGAATTGACAAATTCACTGAGTTCCAGCATTTCTGGAAGGACTGAATATGAAGCTGTTGTCTTTCCGGAACCGTTGAAACCTGAAATAATGAACATCCTTGGCATATATTATAGTTAATTTGGTAATTTATATCTCATCCGAAGAGGCGGCAAAGGTGACTCCATAGCCGAATAATGCAAAGTCTCCCAACAGCGGGTCCTCAGGAAAGACTTCACGCAAGGCCTCAGTTATCTGACGGGCTGTGACTATATCTTTCGGCTTGCGACAAGTCAGGCCCAGTTCCGTTGCCTGAGTATAGACATGAACGTCAAGCGGAATGATCAGATCCTTTTTGTCTGAGCTCCTCCATAATCCCAAATCCACCTTTCCATCATCCCTTACCATCCACCTTCGCATCATGCAAATCTTTTTATTTGGAGCTTTACTATCTTCCTTCTGGC
>JALFNZ010000095.1 GCA_022774085.1 Bacteroidales bacterium | reverse complement strand
GATGGGAAACCGGAAGACTGATATGTCAGCAAGTCAAACATGTAGTTGTAGAATCCGTCAATTTCGACACCGAGTTTCTCATTCCACATCGAAAGGTCAACTCCGACGTTGTAAGAAAGAGTTTTCTCCCATGTGAGGTCTGTGTTCGGAACTCCAGAAGGGCCGTAAGCCGGATTCGAAGTAACTCCCCCGCCGATCGGATAGTTGATTTTTGAGCCATACTGATCGTATGATGCGAGGAACATATATGAGGATACATTGTCGTTTCCGAGCAAACCTGCCGATGCCCTGACTTTGAGGTCATCCACCATGGTTGCATTCTTCATGAAATCCTCCTTGGAGATATTCCAACCAATGGATCCTGAAGGGAAGAAGCCCCAGCGGGTATTGAGCATGCCGGCAAACTTGTACGATCCATCCAGACGGCCGGTAAACTCGGCAAGATATTTCTCGTCGTAGTTGTACCTTGCCCTGAACACATAACCGGCTGAACGGGAAGCATCGCTGGAACCCATAATAGGTTTTTGCTCAGGCTTACCATAGCTGAGCTCAGGAAGGCTGGCAAAAGGAATCTCCTTCACATAACCGGAAAGGTTGTTTGACTTGTAGTCACGGATTTCTGCAAGTGCAAGAAGGTCGAGATTATTCTTTCCGAATGAATTCACATAGGCAATGGAAGCCTGGCCGACAAGCTGCTGCCAGTATGAAGAACCTTCTCCCAGATTTACACCTGAACCGTTACCTCGCGGGTCAGACTTCTTGGACCAGGTGCCATCGGAATATGCCATCAGTTCATATGGCGTATTGAGGTTCTTGTTGTATGAGGTGCCGTAGTCAAACACTCCTGATACCTTGAGCACCAGGCCCTTAACCCAAGGAAGCTCATATTGTAGGGAAGTATTTGCAGAAACACTCATCCCGCGCGTCTTCTTATAGCCGGACTCATAGATTGCAGCCAGAGGAGACTGCGGGAGGGTTGTATTCTTCTTTATGGAAGCGCTGTAGAGTCCATCATATTTTTCAGGAAGATACGGATGCATCTGGATGGTCTGGTTGGCAATCGAGAGCCATCCTTGTTCTTCGAGGTATGAATTCGCATCGGTTCCGCCGGAATTGAACGCCGGTGTATGACGGTTGGATAATACACCTGAAAGTCCGATTGTGAATTTGAAATTGCGTGCAAGGTCAGCATCGATGTTTGTCCTGACGTTGTATCTGTCGTAATTGAAATTATCGATGTTTCCCTTTTGGCCGAGATAACCGAATGAAACGAAATATCTGGTCTTTTCAGTACCTCCCTGCACGGTCACATTATGCTTCTGGGTGAGACCTGTGCCGAAAACCTTGTCGATGTAGTTGACATTGTCCCAGCCGTCAGTAGGATCGTCGTTGAGCATCATCTCAACCTGCGATTTCTTGAAATAAGGCACATAGTCCGCTTCAGATGCGATTGCTCCGCTTGCAAGCTGGTCCATCATCTGGGCCACATTGTAGTAGTATGCGAACTGAGGGCCGTTCATGAAATCCGGGAAGTTGGCATTCATGGAAGCACCCAATGAGGCATTGTAGGTAATCTTAGGTTTTCCAGCCTGTCCCCTCTTGGTCGTGACGATGATGACTCCACCGGAACTCTTGAGTCCGTAAACCGCTGCGGAAGCTCCGTCCTTCAGGACAGAAATGCTCTCGATATCTGCTGGATCCACATCGTTCAGGTTTTCGACCGGGAAGCCGTCCACGATATAGGCCGCTCCGTAGATGGAACCGCGGATGCGCAGACTTGCCTGGTCAAGGCCAGGCTCTCCTGATTCCTGAACAGAAGAAATACCAGGCAGTTTTCCGGCAAGCAGCTGGGAAACATTGGTGGAAGGAGCCTTCAAAAGCTCATCTCCTTTCATCGCAGATACTGCAGCCGTCATAGAAGATTTCTTCTGAGTTCCGTAGCCGACAACGACTGTCTCCTCAAGGAAGGTGACATCCTCTTTCATGACCACATCAAGTTTTGCCTGACGTCCGTCCCATACAAAAGACTGCTCAGCCATTCCAAGGCTTGAGAAAATAATGGTAGTGCCTTTCTTAAGGCCAGAAAGCGAATAGTTACCGTTGTCATCCGTCATGGTTCCGGTGGTTGTACCGGACACAAGGACAGCAACTCCAGGAAGAGCTTGTCCGCTTTCGTCAGTGACCTTTCCGCTCAAACGCGTCTGTGCGTAGGCAGTGCCGACACTGATGCACAGCATGGTCAGTGCCGTCATCAGAGTATGCAGGATTGGTTTCATCATTATGTTGTTTAGTTGGTTCTTGATTTCATTGCATTTTCAAGCACATCCCACAGATGATGCTTATTCAGGTGTACGATGTCAAATATCATCACACCATCCGTGCTCTTTAACGCCTGCTCCACTGCTGGTCCGAAAGGAGTGAAGTCACCGAGGTACTGCTCGACATAGATTGAGCCGATGACAGGCACTACTCCCATCGTGATTTCCTTTGCGATTTCTGCTCCTCCTTCCACACTGTAGCAATAGGTCAGACTGTTGTCCATTCCGGCCTCTGTACGTTGTCCAACAACTCCTGTGGCACGGTCAACGTCATCTTTTGTGATGAGAGTATAGTACAGACCTGTCATATAGACATCAAGCTGCTCAGCATAACCGGTCTTGTGATAATCCTCGCTCGCCCAGAAGTTGTACTCCTCAACTTTAGAAGGATCGTAGTTCTGACTTGCCCAGTTCACACCCACCTGATAATAGGTCGGATACCATGCACCGGTATAATCACCGATAACAAGGTCGGGATTGATTGCCTTCAACTCCCTGTGGGCATTGACGACGAAATCGTGAATGACACCGGAGCGCCACTCCACCCATTTTTTGAAATGCTTCCCAGGCTGCCAAGTATCCCTGATTTTTCCGTCAGAGTCATACCAGCTGATAATATCCTCAGGGAAATTCTCCACCTTGACCGAGGCATATTCCTCGAACTGGCTTCTTGAGAGTTCGCTGAAATCGGCAGTCATTCCGTCGTATCTTACCCTATCGAAGATAAGTCCGTCACATTCAGGATATTTCGTCACAAATTCCTTGAGAATGTCCAGCTGATATTGCTGAACTTCAGGATTTGAAGGATTGAGCATGCCGTTGTAATTCGTCTTGATTGAGGAAATCGGCACGAGCTTACCTTTTTCGTAGCATATGCTTTGCCAAGCGGCCTTGTCTGAGTAGATTATTCCACGGTCGAAATAGTTGTGACCGCCGGCAAAGACGTTCAGGGATGCAAACACTTTTATTCCCATTTTATGACCATAATCGATGAAATACTGCATCATATCATAGTCACGACTTCTTTCCACTCCTTCCCAATCGCCCATGTAAGGTGCTATTTCACTGTCATACAGCACCTCTCCCATGATGGATTTCATATCAACAACAACATTGTCAAACCCGATGGCACGACATTTTTCCAGATAGAACTTAATGGAATCAGGACATGACAATGTCTTGTAATTGGCTTCGCAATCAAACCACATGTAATTTTGATTCAATTCCTTACCGCTATGACAAGAGGTCATTGCCAACACATTTGCCACTACAGGCAAAAATAAAAGAAAAGCTCTGTTCAATTTCATACACCAGTGTTTTGATGCAAATGTATCAATAATTTAATAAATCCAAAGCATTTAATTAAAATAATTTATTAATACCTATCAAAAATAACATAAATAATCCAAATATCTTCGAATTTCCATCATTTTTATAATAAAAAAAGCTAAATCTTTGAAAAGTATTTATAACTTTGTTGTCGGTATAATGATACCATTATTATAATATTACAAATTAAGAAAATGGGAAAAGACAGCAACATCGGATATGTCCTGTTCATGGCGGCGGTGGCCGCATTGGGAGGAATCCTTTTCGGCTATGACACTGCCGTAATATCAGGAACCACAGCATTGGTCAAAAATCAGTTTGCACTCACCGACATGAGGGAAGGATGGTATGTCGGATGCGCCCTTGTCGGCTCAATCTGCGGCGTGCTGGCAGCAGGAACGCTCAGCGACTACCTCGGCAGGAAACTTACCATGCTTATTTCCGCCGCTCTGTTCAGTATTTCTGCAATCGGATGCGCGTTGTGCGGAAGTTTCGAAGCTCTGGTGGCTTTCAGGATTATCGGAGGAGTCGGTATCGGAGTGGTGTCAATAGTTTCACCTATTTATATATCAGAGGTATCTCCTGCCAGAATCAGAGGAACCCTGGTTTCGCTCTATCAGCTTGCCGTCACAGCAGGTTTCCTGCTTGCATATATGGCAAACTGGGGCATCGACTCGAACGTAAACACTGAAATCACCTCTGACTCATTGTGGTACAGGATGTTCAACACTGAGGCATGGAGGGGAATGCTCGGCAGCGAGACCCTACCGGCACTGCTTTTCTTCTTCATCATATTCTTTATTCCGGAAAGCCCGCGCTGGCTTATTACAAAGGGAAGGATAAGCAAGGCAAGTGCAGTTCTTTCAAGGATTTACAACGACAAAACTGAAATTGACAGTCAGATCAGAATCACAAAGGAGAGTCTCGGTGAAGGAAACGAGGGCTCCTGGAAAGACCTTCTCAAACCCGGCATCCTGCTTGCCGTAATAGCCGGAAGCGCCATTGCAATCCTAGGACAGTTCATGGGAGTTAATGCAGTCCTGTACTATGGGCCGAAAATTTTCGCGGATGCAGGATTCGACAATCCGATGTTCTCCACAGTGCTTGTAGGACTCGTAAATTTCCTTACGACCATCCTTGCAGTATTCATCATTGACAAAGTCGGACGTAAACAGCTGATATACTGGGGAGTGAGCGGAATGATTCTCTGTCTGCTCTGTATAGGCACCTATTTCGCATGGGGACAGACCCTCGGTCTGGGCAACGGATTCATGCTGACATTTTTCCTTCTTTATGTATTTTGCTGTGCTATTTCCATTTCCGCTATAGTTTTTGTACTTTTGTCGGAAATGTATCCAAACTCTGTCAGAGGACGTGCAATGTCCATCGCCGGTTTCGCCCTTTGGGTGGGAACCTACCTGATCGGACAACTTACTCCTGTGCTTCTGGGTTGGAGTCCGGCCGGAACATTCTTCATATTTGCTGCCATGTGCCTGCCATATATGCTTATCATGTGGAAGGTCATACCTGAAACCACCGGCAAGACTCTTGAAGAGATTGAGGCGTATTGGAACCGTAAGAAATAAAACAATAATAAACCTAATACTTATATGAATACCTCGTTCCTGAATAACATCGACGGAAAGAATTCGATATTGAAGCAGAAAATCCTTGGACTTTGCATCAATGACGGCGACTACAGCATCGCGGATTTGAGCAAAGAATTGAACACAAGCATCCCTACAATCACGAAACTGATTCAGGACCTGATTGAGGAAGGGTTTCTTGTGGACATGGGCAAGATTGACACAAGCGGAGGCCGAAGACCGAGCATCTACGGTCTGAATCCTTCAGCCGGATATTTTGTTGGCACCGAGATACGTCGTCACCATATCTGCATAGCTGTGAGCAATTTCAAGGGACAGCTGGTACACTATAGCGAAGACATCAACTTCATCCTTGAGAACACCGAGGAGTCTTTCAAAGAGCTTTGCAGCTTTCTGATTTCCCACCTTTCCGACATAGGAATCAAAGGAAGTGAAGTGCTTGCATACGGAGTGAATCTCACAGGAAGGGTCAACAATGTAACGGGCTACTGCTTCACATATTTCCTCGGCGAGGACAGACCGATTTCCAGTCTGATGGAGCAGGAACTTGGCAGTCCTGTATTCATTGAAAACGACTCAAGGGCAATGACTTACGGAGAGTATATCTGTGGAGTATGCAACAACGAAAAGAACATGCTCTTCCTGAATGTCAGCTGGGGTCTAGGAATGGGAATGATAATTGACGGCAAACTTTCCTATGGAAAGTCCGGTTTCTCCGGAGAAATAGGCCATTTCCCGCTCCTGAACAACGACATCATCTGCCACTGCGGGAAGAACGGTTGCCTTGAAACTGGAGCTTCCGGTTCTGCAGTCCACAGAATCTTCATGGAAAAGCTGCGTGATGGCAGGACTTCCCTGTTATCCGAAAAATACAACAAGGGCGAAACAATTTCCCTGGAGGATATCATGAAAGCCGTCCTGGAAGAGGATGTGCTTGCAATTGAGGCTGTTGAAGAAATCGGAACCGTGCTTGGCCGTGCAATTGCAGGACTGATAAATATCTTCAATCCTGAGCTTGTGGTAATCGGTGGCCGTCTAGCCGTAGCCCATGAGTACCTGATGCTGCCTATCAAGAGTGCAATCCAGAAATATTCACTGAACATTGTCAACCGTGACACACAGTTCAAGTTCTCGAAGCTCGGCAAGAAAGGAGGCCCTATCGGAGCCTGCATCCTTTCAAGAAGCAAGCTCCTGGGCCTGTATTAGTTTTCGTAACGATTTTCATTTGTCCGTTTCCAAATTGAGGACAAAACGGACAGATCAGTCGAAGAGGAGTTTCATGTCTGCATCAAGCATCGGCTCAGCGACTTCAGAAGGAACAAACTCCCAATGACCAATAACTTCCGGATTCCCGACCAATTCTGGCGTAATCCGGGAGTTTTTCTGTAAATAATCATAAAGAATCTCACGAATCTCAGGATAGTACTCCACTACCCTCTCGTCTATCTTGTCAGTGTCGATTCCGGCACCCTCCCTCATCAGGGAACCACCACCGCTGGCACGATATGATGTCATCGCCACATTGTAATTTGCATCAAGATCAAAAGCGCTGCCATCGGCAAGCGATTCAATTACAATCCTCTCGCCGAAAGGCTTGGTTACATCGACGACATAGACAAGGCCGCCGGCCGAATCGAAATTATATGACCTTCCGACAAAGGACCACCTCTTCTGGCCGGTACGCTGGTCGGGTGAATCAACGATTTTTAGCAAATGTGCCTGTCCGTCAGCTACGGTATTGATCCATCCCTGATAAGAATATTCCAGATAATTCTTGATTTCGCGTCCTGTCATTGACACTACAAACAATTGATTTTCATATGGATAAATCGTAAATAGGTCATTATACAAAAGCGTTCCTCCCTTAACGGTCTTATTGAAAGAAAGAGGGGCTGCAAATGAAATTCTGGCAGGTGAACATGAGAGGCTGATGGTGTGGATAAGATTGAGATAATCGCTCATTCCCCTATACGAATCAGCCGTCCTGAGGTCCATGTCAAGATGTCCGACCTCCTGAACGGTAAATGCCTTGACAGCCTCATAATCAGGGCGGAAGATATCCCTCATTCTTGTATCAACCTTATCTCTGTCAACCCTTATCAGGTCTGCAGACAAAGTCTTTGACACCACTTTTCCGTCCTTGACCTCAAGAGTAACCTTACCGTCACCAATCATCTTGCAATGGCTTCCGGCGTTTATCAGACATATCTCATCTGAATTATGCACCGCGCTTCTATGGTCGTGCGAACATATCAGGAAGTCCACTCCTTTCAGAGTCTTGAACAAGTCAAGTCCCTGACTTTCATAGCTTTTCCCATCACCTGCCCCTGTTCCGGAATGCACGGCGACAATCACAACATCCGGATTTTCCTTCTGACGGAGCCTGTCGATGTCTTCCTGCACAAGGCCCATGAGGGATTTGAACTCGATGCCCTCCCAAAGTTTCGGAGAAAGCCATGCCTTGATGTTAGGATTTGTATATCCGGCAATCAGAATCTTGATTCCCTTCCTGTTCAGAACAGTATATGAGTCAAAATAAGTCTTATCCGTTCCCTCAACAAATGCATTTCCAGCAAGGAAAGGCACATTCATATCCTTTTTCATTCTGTCATATACAGCATGACCGGTCTCAATGTCATGGTTTCCTACAGCGATGGCATCATATCCCATGTATTCTGCCATACGGGCATACAGATGCTTTGTTCTGGTATCTACATAGTTATAATAATAGGAAGCGTTGTCACCCTGAAGACAGTCACCGGCATCAATCAATACAATATTTTCCTTACCCAAGGCATTCCTCAGGCTGTCCACATACCAGGAGACGCTCATGAGCGAAGGTCTTGTTGATGAGCCCACATACAGGGAGTCAAAGTATTGACCATGAACATCATTCGTTGTAAGAATCCTGAATGTGTACGTACCATCTGAAGGAGGTGTGGAGCATGAGCATAGTGCAGATGCCATCAATATGGCAATTGCAATGTTCCTCAGTTTTGATAATTTCATAATCCCTTATTTTTATTTGAATTTTTAAGCAACTGGTCCAAATCGAACACAAGGCTCACTACCTGCTGGCATCCTGAATATTTCCCGTTGAAATGGAAGGTTGCCGCCAACCTTGCCTTCAGGTATTTCCCGACAGAAGGTTCCCAGTATATATCCAGCCTGTCGTATGTTCCCCATCCTTGGGTCCCGTCATCGTGAACTCTGTAGAATGGTTCTCCCATGTACAGAAGATTTCCATATTTATAACCACCAGCATCTTTACGGTTATACAATGGCATCATATCCGTTCCGAAGAACAGGCTGTTCTTTATTCCCAGGTTCCACTTCCTTATGTCAGTTTCTACAAGAAGGCCGCACGGAAATGTGTACTTACCAATATTTTTCCTGTCATTCTGGCCAGACTGAAGCCATCCAAGACTGAGCGACAAGGTCTGAAGAGGTGTAAGACTTGCCAAATCTGTTTTCAGATACGCTTCCGCAAGTGCGTTGTCCACCACTCCATCCACCTCATCGGAGCAAGCAAAGTGATAAAGATAGGCCGAATAACCGATGTTGAGATAATCGGTAAAAGGCACGAGCCTGGCCAGTCCTGAGGTGAAAATCATGAAGCGTTCCCTGGACAGTGGTCCTTTCATTCCCATCCAGTCGCAGCCAAGTTCGTATGAGGAACCAGGACGCCTGAATTTCAGAAGGAGACCTTCTAAATTGTTGTCGTAGAATTTAAGGGAATCTGAAAAGAATGCTCCTGACCAGTTCGAGTCCATGAAACGCCGGGGAAAAACTCCAGCGCACAAGGTCATGTCAGTTTTTCCGAATGACTTGTCCATCCTGTAGTACAACGTCAATTCTCCCAGAAGGTCGGATACATTTTTCGTTGGTCTGCCGAAATCTTTCATGACATCCATTCCTAGGACGGCCTTATGTTCCGTGCCGTTTTTCTGCCTTACATTCACTCCTATGGAAGGGGTGAGCCTAGCTCCGAATATGGTCATTGATGAGGAAAACTGGCTGCGGTAAAGTTCCCGGTTGTCAAAATCCATTTCGAAATTGACATTATAATACAGGCTTACTCCGTTTTTCCTGTCAGACTGTGCGGACAGGGACAGGCTGCAAATCAGGAGCAAGGCAGACAGATAATATTTAACTTTGTTCAGACTCATCGGTATAATATTTTGGAACTATGGGCCATTAGTGGTCAAAGATTGTCAAAGGTACGATTTTTTGAAATATCAGCATATGATTATGCAATCAAAAGTTCATCATTCAAGTTTAATATGCATATCTTTGCGGTGAATTTTTGCGAGATATCATGAAACTCCAGACACCCGTAACAGACCAGCCCTGCAATGTGGGCATTTCATACAATGACAAGATCCTCATGCTTGGAAGTTGTTTCGCTGACAACATCGGCAACAGGATGCAGGACTATGGATTCGATGTCCTTGTAAATCCTTTCGGCACACTCTACAATCCTGAATCGATACTTGGAAGCATCCAGAGGATGGCATCAGGAGAGCATTTCATATCCGGAGATTGTGTTCAGATGGGCGCCGGTTCGGAGCTGATTTGTTCATTCAGCCATCACACATCCTTTGCAAGGAGAACCCAAGGGGAGTTTCTCAGTAATGCGAACGATGCTTTGGACAGGGCCGCTGCTTTTTTCAGGCAGTGCAATAAAATTATCATTACCCTTGGAACAAGCTGGTGCTACAGACATCGTGAAAGCGGAAAGATTGTTTCAAACTGCCTCAAGCGTCCCGGAGGAGAGTTCACAAGGGAGAGGCTTTCCGTGACTCAAATAGTTGATTGTCTGGATAATATGATAAGGATTTGCGATGGCGCAGGAATTGCCCCGAAGGAGTTCATTTTCACTGTCAGCCCGATCAGGCATCTCGCTGACGGCGCTCACGGCAACCAACTCAGCAAGTCTTCCCTTCTGTTGGGAATCCAGGATGTTCTTGGTAAAGGACGGGACTATTTTCCAAGCTATGAGATTATGATGGATGAACTCAGGGACTATCGGTTTTATGCTGAAGACATGTGCCATCCGACCAGGCAGGCAGAGGAATATATCTTCGAAAGGTTCACCCTCTGGGCACTGCCGGAAAAAGAACGCGGACGGCTCCGGGAGCACATCCGCGCTTTCAGGCAATCACAACATATTCCTATGTCGGAAAAATGATTATTTCTTATAATACGCCTCTTCCCAGGTATATGGGACAATTACAGGAGGATCAAGGATTGGAGATTCAACAACGAATCCGCCCTGATAAGTCGAAGAGGCTTTCTTACGATTGATTGCATCCCAAGCTACAAATGCTTCGTAATCATACTGCCATTCATCTCCGTATGCAAGCTTATGAATCCTGTAATATATGGCCTCGCGGGAAGGAGCATTGAATCCGTCGGTATTATAGCGCATGATGCTGTTGAATGTCGGCCTGTAAACTCCTGTCCAATAAGTCATTGCACCTTCAAATGCTCCAAGTCCGTCATTCTCATACCTTTCGTCGCTGATGAATCTGTTCCAACGGATGGTGGCAAGGTCGCTGGTAAAGTCTATGTTCTTCGACCAGCCCCATTCGGTCTGACGTTGGATGCATTCTTCTCTATCTTGCGAAGGCACTGCTCCCATGGATTGATATGCATATTCATCATCGAGCTTGGCAAATCCATGTCCGCAGGCCTCATGATGGAGCAATTGCGCGAATACATCAGGATTTTCACCTTTAGGGAAATATGCTATTGACAATCCACTGCCATAGCCCTTATTCGCGCTTCCAGGATAATACATCCAGCATGTTCCTGCATATCTTGAAGAATTCATGACAACTATTATCATAGACTCATTCAATTGGCTAGAAGTCAATTGTTTAAGGGCGTAGCTCATGCATGTGTTATCGTCTCCTCCAACTGCAGTTCCTTCACCGAAATATCCTTTAAGAGCAGTATCTCCATATTCATAGCCTTCGGTTGCAGAGACTACATCAACGGAATAAACATTGAACAAATGCTTGAATGACTTATATGGTTCCTCGATGAAGAAACGATCGTAAACATAGTGCATATCTTCATTATATAAGCCATCGGCAATCTGTCTGTCTGAATAACCGTCTCCCATGAGCACGATATTGATTCCATTTCCTTCGGTTGCGGTTTGAAGTACTGTGACTTTTCCGTCCCTTGAATAATCAGTTGAAATGTAATGGTCCGGTTCAGCAGGTGTGTCATCCTCGGTTCTGGTAAATCCGGAAACGCCGAATCTTGCTACGGCGGCCCTGTCAAACCTGAATGTCCTTGCAGACAGGTCGGCTATCTTTTCATATACGGCCTTGTCGGTCTTGACACGTATGCTCAATGTGCCTCCGCTCAGGTCGCTCGGCAGGGCGGTGAACCAGACCACATCATTGCCTGTTGCTGCACGGTTTCCCATTTTCAGGGTAATTGTCTTGCCTCCTTTATTATAAACGGCTGTACCTAAAGTATTGTCTGAAAACATGTTCAGGGTTATGGAGCCGCATATACTTTCGGAAGATGTGATTTCGACGCTTGATATCAGTTCGCCGGGTTCGATTCCCTTGATTGTCATTTCTCCGAGGGCTACCATCCTGGCAAACGTCAGGGACAGAGGAACTGTGGACAGATTTTCAAAAGTATCTGCATACATGGCCCCTACTGTGGCAAGAATGTCCGCTGCCGGGTCAAAGCTTGTCTCTGCCGGAGTTTGAGTGGAAGGGACAGTTCTTTCATAAGCTCTGAAATTGAAGAAAGAGCCTGTATCCTCCCATGGATAAACGGCTCCGACCGTGAACGAATTTGCATCTGCAGCATAATTGAACGATGCTCCAAAAACAGCCTTGCCGTCATCAGTGAGTTCATAACCATAAGTTTTGGATTTTCCAATATAGCTGCTATTTTCTGAAGAAAAAAGGCAACATACCAGAAGGGATTCTCCTTCAGGGCTCCAATAAATGGTTTCACCATCTATATAGGTTTTGGTGGAAGTGCTTGACACTTCAAGGCTCAAATCCAGGGTCTTTTCCTCTTGAGAAGATGCTTTCTGTTCAAGAGCCTCCGGAGCCTGATCTTTCAGGCAGCTTGTCATCAGGATTGAGGTTGTCATTATTGACATTGCCATCAAAAGACGTGATATTGTTTTCATAATCATCAGATTAGAAATTACCCCAATCATTTATGAAAGGAGACTTTTCACCCGGAAACCCTTCACAAATCTCCCCTGTACCTTCATTTGAGCCATTCAGGAAAAACTGTTCCGAATTCAGCCTGATAACTGTTGTTTCAGGGCTGATATACTTTCCTGAACCCTGAACTATAATATTATCCCTGTCCATAATACTTAATTAATTTGTACCTGACAAACTTAATCACTATTTATTAAATAATCAAGTTGTGATACATGATAAATTTATCTAAATTTGCAGCCGCCAACGTAGGTAGAAGAACACCCTACAATAAAAAAAACTTACATGTACTACATAAAAAAGACAATGGAGATTTCCGCCAGCCATTCGCTGACGCTCTCATACCCAAGCAAATGCAGCAGTCTGCACGGTCATAACTGGACAATCACGGTATTCTGTAAATCAAAGGAATTGAACAAGGACGGTATGGTCGTGGATTTTTCTGAGGTAAAACGCCGTGTCCACGGTTATCTTGACCATGGTAATCTTAACGAACTTCTGCCTTTCAATCCCACCGCAGAAAACATTGCAAAATGGGTCTGCGACCAGGTGGAGAACTGCTACAGAGTGGAAGTGCAGGAGAGTTTCGGGAATCTTGCGGTTTATGAAAGGGACTGAGCGGCCGGCAATGAGAGTAAACGAAATATTCTGTTCGGTGCAGGGAGAAGGCCGCTATACCGGTACGCCTGCAGTATTCCTCAGGTTTTCAGGGTGCAATCTGAAATGTCATTTCTGCGATACCGAGCACAGTTCCTTTACTGAAATGAGCGAGGAGGAAATCGTTGGAACCGTTGTCGGGTTTCCTTCAAGGCATATAGTTATAACAGGTGGGGAGCCGAGCCTTCAGCTGACTTCAAGCCTGTGCAGGAGACTTCACGAAGAAGGTTTCTTTATCCAGATGGAAACCAACGGTTCATTTGCCCTGCCCGAGGATTGTCCGGTGGACTGGATTACATGTTCGCCCAAGACTGCTCCGGTCAGGATCGGACATATCGATGAGCTGAAGGTCGTGTACTGGGGGCAGGATGTCAGCTGCTGGGAGAATTTTCCTGCCAGTGAGCATCGTCTGCAACCACTTGACACAAAGGATGATATCAAAAATAAGGAGATTCTGCGACGGACATTGGATTACATTATGGATAATCCATTGTGGTCTTTGTCGCTCCAAACACATAAGATTATAGATGTAAGATAGTTTTCTATGGCAGATTTCGGTATGACAAGGATTGTTTGCATGTTGCTCAGTTTGCTCTGCATGCTCTCATGCAAATATGAGCAGTTTGACATAATCATTGCGGGCGGTGGAACAAGCGGATGCACAGCTGGCATACAGGCGGCTTCGATGGGCAGCAAAACTTTGATCGTGGAGCCTCTGCCATGGCTTGGAGGTATGCTTACAAGTGCAGGTGTGAGTGCCACTGACGGCTGCTACAACCTGCCTTCCGGTCTTTGGGGAGAGTTTCAGAGGCGGTTGGGCGAGCACTATGGCGGCATGGAAGCACTCAAGACCGGATGGGTGAGCAATATCCAGTTCGAACCGTCTGTCGGAAACATGATTTTCAATCAGATGTGTTCGGAGCAGGAACTTCTGTCTGTATGGAAGGAAAGTTCAATTACGGATATTCGTCAGCTTAAGGACGGTTCTTGGAAGGTGAAAGTTGAATGCAAGGTCGCGGATGGGCAGACAACAGTACGAAGGGTTCGTGCCAGGGTGGTGATTGATGCGACAGAACTTGGCGACATTGCCGCTCTTTGCGGAGTGGGTTATGACATCGGGATGGAGAGCCGGGAAATTACCGGGGAAAGAATTGCACCGCTTCAGTCTAACGGGATTATTCAGGATCTGACCTATGTTGCCATTCTCAAGGATTATGGTCATGATGTAAGCATCGAAAGGCCGGTCGGCTATGACTCCTCAATGTATGCCTGCTGCTGCGCCAATCCCCTGTGTATCAATCCTAAAGAACCTGAAAGGATATGGCCGGCTGACATGATGATAAGCTATGGAAAACTTCCTGGGGAGAAATACATGATAAACTGGCCGATTGAGGGCAATGATTTCTATCTCAACATAATAGAGATGGATCCCGAACAAAGGGAGAAGGAGTTGCAGAAGGCAAGGGATTTCACCATGGGCTTCATCTATTTCATTCAGCACCAGCTCGGCTACAATACTCTCGGTCTTGCCGATGACGAGTTTCCGACCGAATACAGGCTGCCGTTCATTCCATATCATCGTGAAAGCCGCAGGATTCACGGAAAGGTGAGGTTTACTCTGAACCATATCGAGAGGCCATACGACTACACTTTGTTCAGGACTGGCATAGCAGTCGGAGACTATCCCGTTGACCATCATCACAAACGTTACACAGCAGAGGAGGAACTGCCTGATTTGCATTTCTTTCCGATTCCTTCATTCACCGTTCCTGTCGGCGTCATGATTCCGCAAGGTGTTGAAGGTCTTATTGTTGCAGAGAAATCCATTTCAGTGTCCAATATTGCCAACGGCACGACAAGGCTTCAGCCGGTTGTGATGCAGATTGGCCAGGCAGCAGGTGCACTGGCTGCAGAAGCCGTAGCTCAGGGCACATTTCCGTCTGAGGTGTCAGTAAGGCAGGTACAGAGGGATTTACTTGATGCAGGCTGCTACATTCAGCCATTCATTGATGCAAAGCCAGACTCTCCCCTATTCCCCGCTCTTCAGCGTATTGGCGCCACAGGCATACTCCACGGTGAAGGAAAACAGATTCAGTGGACCAATGTGACTGATCTTCATGCCGATGAACTTCTTTCGCGTGAGGAGCTCAGTTATCTTTTTGATTTCTATGGCATTACACATCCGGATTTATCTGACAGTCCTGCATTGCAGGCCGGAGAGCTTGTTGAAATTCTGAAAGGCTTCCCTGGATTCATCAACGGAGCCGATTGGGCAGCAGCCCTTCGAAATGCCGGACTTGACGCTGACTCCGCCATAAACGGCCAGCCAATCACCCGCGCCGCCTACGCCGTCATCATCGATTGTCTTCTGGACCCCTTCAACACCTTCGATATTGACCTTCAAGGCAAATTGATACTATAAAAACTTTTAGTTTCGCATTTAGCGAAAAAACAGGGGAAAGGATATTGCAAATAACACTCGTGCAATTCATCGAGCAGGG
>JALFNZ010000088.1 GCA_022774085.1 Bacteroidales bacterium | reverse complement strand
TGTATTCATCCAATCCTCCTGCACTGGAGCAAAGATAAGGAGTGAAATCCTCACCACTGAATTTGTACTCATATTTCTGGGATCCGGCAGGAATGCAGAACCTCAGCAAGGCAAGGGGATGTGCAAATTCAAGACTGACTTCTTTTCCGGATACATTGACCTTACCGTATTCATAATCTGCAATATTGCTTGCCACGAGCAAGTCATAGTCGGAGAAAGATGCACTTTGGTCAGACGGTATGCCAGAACAGAAATTTGACACGATGGACTTGATATCACTGACAGAGCTGACTAAACTAAGCGCTTCATCATATGGGAAATAGGCAAAATAATGGCTGCCCCTGCCTAGGAAGTCAGAAATAGGATAATTGGATGTAGTGCCCGATGATGTACCATCCTTGAATATGGACCAGACGCTTTTACCCTCATTGTCCAATCCTGAACAATAGACCTTGACATTGCGTACTATGACTTCCTCTTTTTCATCCACGACGAAAAGGCCGAAGCAGTCGCCTGTATCGAACTCGGTATGCTCTCCAATATTTCCGCTGTATGATACCTTCGTCACAGACTCCCCAAGTCCGTCAAAATTCCGGACATTCACCTGAATGGACAAGTCCTGCCCGGTACCCTTAACCGGTGCTGTGTCAAGACTGCAGCAGATAAAAATCAGTGCAGCCAAAATGAGTATGATATAATTCAACCTTTTCATTCCGAATATTCGTTTGGACTGTAAACCGGCCGTACGAGCATGCCTGTGTAACGGCTTCCGTCAATCTTGATTTGTTGCTCTTTTTCATTGAAATATGCATAAGAAACACATCTGAGGATGGTAGGGGATGCACTGCTTGTCATATAATATGCCACTAGCGGGCTTACCAGCCCCTGATTCAATTTATTGTCACCTGATGAAGTGATATTTCCCTCACTGTCCCTCTCAGCTTCAAAAGTCCCGTCCAGATACCCGCTGGAAGACATATAGATGAATTTTTCAGGATTCTGCTTGCTGGTCACTTTATAGACATAGAAAGTCCTGCTGGACCCGGGTTTGCCAAGATATCGGTTCTGGGATTCTTGATACTGGTCAACTTTTTCAAAAGTACATCCTGCATACATCGCACGGAACTCATTTTCCGTAGGCAGGCGCCATTTGCCCCTCCACCATTTTGCATGGGCGACATCATATTCAGTCTCCTTTATCGTTCCGCCCAGCGGAGCCAGATGGTATTCAGTGTCGAAATAATTGTTGTATCCGTAGCCGTGATAACCGGATATTCCGTTGTCATACTGGGTGAAGGTGGCTCCCCAACTATAGTAATCTCCCCTGGCATAAGGATCGCGGCTTCCCTTCTGGGTACCTCTGTCTCCACTCAGCGGAGCAAATGGATATGACTCTCCAAGGGATTCTCCTAGATTGTATTTCGACCATATTACAGTATGACCCAAAGTAACGGTATTCCCGAATCTGTCCACGAATTCAACTTTATCCAGTTCAAGGTCCACACCGTCGGTATATGGCACCAACGGCTCCCCCTCGAAGGAAACGGAATAGAGATATCCCTCCTGCAAATTCTCAAGGGTGCTGCTGAAATAGCGCGTACTCTTTTCCTCAAGACAGCCTATAAGTTTCACACTTGGTGTAGTGCGCGGGTTCACCAGATACCTTCGTCTGTGTTCAAACTTGGACTGAGATATTTTTGAACGATAGGTATGTTCAATTGTAAGTTCCTCTGGAATAGTTCCGGAAAACAGCTTGATAGGGTAGAGGGGATTGCCGTCCGGATTATACTCATTGTTGTAGAACAATGAAATCGTTGTCATCTTATGTTTCATCCTGAAGAGGAGCTTCCCGTTCTCAGGCACAATGGCCTCGTCCGGAGTCATAAGGTCGCTGGCCTCAAAGCTGGCCTTTGTGCTCTGGTCAACATTAACTGTGAAATTCTCGATGATATAATCCAGATTCTTTCCATCCCATTTTTCATCATAAGGGTAGTATGCGAAATATTTCGCACCTGCAACCTTTTCAACAAATCCATAGCCTCTGTCATTGAGGAAAGAAGACCAGATGACTCCGTCCTTAATCTCGCTTGAATGGAATGTGAATCTTACATTGTTGCAGATGTCGATGACATTCCCGTTTTTGTCCACTCCTGTCACCCCAATCTTGTCGCCCTCCTCGAATGTGGTAAGGAATCCGTTGTTTATGGACTTTGTGGCAGGAGCACCGTTTTCCATGAAAGGAAGGGATGATACGCATATATACAGATGCCCGTCCGAAGGAGATGTCTCCTCCCTGATACATGCCGCAGCAGTCAGCATGACAATAAGTAATGCAATATGTTTCAAGCAATTATTCATTTTTTAGTATGGCTCTGACAGGGTAGGATTTAGACTTGAGTTCTTTGCGGAATTCATATAAAGAATTGCCGGAATCAAGGACTACTTCCTTGAATGAGGATGAGGTGACGGTCTCACCTGTCTTGGTTTCTTCATATTGGAATTCAAAGTGCATCAGCCAGGCGTATGTCTGATCTTTCTCATCAATGGTCCAGTAATTGCCCTGCAGGGTCCTGACATTATGCGTAACACCTTCTGATGGATAATCGGTTTTATCAACAGCTTTCTCAGAGCAGGGAAGGAAAATTGAAACTTCCTTGTCGTCTTTTCTTTTTATAAGAAGACCGTATATCTGCGATTCTTCATCCAAATGCATTATGACCTCGGTATTTGCACTGTCAAACAGGGCCTGGAAGTCTGCCCTGGAAGGAGTCTTCCATTTGAAATCGGTGATATTGCTGAAATATTGAGCAAGGTAGTCGTAGTCGGAGGGATCAGCCGGAGTGACTTCGCTCCACATCAGCCTCACGTCAGTTGCACTGTTCATATATTCTCCAATATTGCATTTTCCCCACATCGTATATGTGGAACTGTCACCGACCATCCTCATGAAAGCATAGGTATAAAGGTTTTCCCTCTCCTGAACCCAATATGAGATATTCAGATGGATATAGGCTGAAATTTCCTCGGTCGGGAGATAGAACGGGTCGGTTACCCAGTCCGAAACAGTGACATCTTCCAGTTCGACGGATTCATCATTCATTTTGAAATTGAAGGTGTAAATCTTATTGCTCTCGAACTTTTTGACCGTTGAACTGTTGAAAAATTCTTCAGCCTTGATGTTGAAAGTGTAAATCTTGTCGCTGGCCTCGAGGATGAAAGCCAGTGTGGCATCCGACAAGGATGACTCGTTGTCGAAAGGAAGGCACATTGAATAATATGTGCCAGTATATGTCTTTGCCTCTTCCCTTGCTTTGATGGTCTCTCCATAACCATCTCTGATTGAGGTTTTTATGGTGCTGAAATATCCGGATTTGTCATCCGGTTCGCTGATTGAGACGTCTGCTCCGTCGGTCCTCCAGCAGAGCTTGTCGGGGAAGAGTTTGTTGCAAGTTATTTTCACAGATTCCATTATGATGTCGGAATCCGTGTTGTTGGTGACATTGAACCTGAATGTCGCCGGGATCGCCCGGAATGTTGTGGAATTGGCTGCGAACTTCTTGTCCGATGGCGACGGTGCGCTTTTGATTGTGGATTCTCCGCGGATGTAGCAGTAATCCCCGAATTCTTCCAGACGGGATGATGAACTTTGCTCGAAAGTGTCTGGCATTGAAAAGCTTACCTCTACCATTGATGAGGATGCCGTGCTTTGGCACAGAGGGGAGCCGTTGACAGGGGAGAGGCAGAACATCTTGTCGCCAACGCCAACCGCATCCGCTTCAAGGGTAAGTGCTGAACTGGCCTTCAATACATGATGGGTGTTGGTTGGGTCAACCAATGAAACGTTCATGGCTGAATACCACTGTTCTGTGCTCCATTGGGCAATGGCACCGTTTTTTGACACGACAGCAATCATGCTGTTGTCGGCATCCCATACGAAACTGGCTTTTCCATTGATGTCTTCAAAATGAGCACGGGTGGAAGGCTGGTTGTTCAGTGCCATTTCCACTTTGGCGGAAGTTTCAGTCTCAGGCAATATGCTGCTGTGACTGCACCCTGAAACCAAGGCGCAGACAAGTGCAAAATATATTGTCCATACTCTCCGCATTCTAATTGAAATTGTGTTCTACTCCGTTTTCTAGGTCCTTTCCATCGAATATCACTTCATTCGTTCCGATGAATACAAGGTTTGCCTGGTCCGTGTATTCAAATATATATAGGTATGATTTGCCCGGTTCCCAGGCCTTTGATATGGTGAAATCTGCCTGCTTTGGCGTTTTTTCGTCTATTATCATAGATATGCTCCATTTGCCTTTGACCGATGCATCAGGAATCATGTATCTTGGTTGATCTGTTTCAATTGCAGTAGTGGAGCCGGCAGGAATGTTGACTGATGGAAATGACAGAGGTTCAGTACTTTCTGCAGTTTTGTCCAATGCCGTTGCCCTCACCTTGCCTTTTGCCCAGTCGTAATCGAGCTTGATTGTTCCCGTTGTGGGGTAGGCGGCAGGGGGAGTCAGTTGAATGTCTGATATTACTACCGACGAGCTTGAGGCATATTTGAATGCAACGTTCACTCGGGCATTTGCATAGTTGAATTGCAGGTTGACTGTCTGACCATAGGACGGGTCATTGCGGCCTACGATGTAGGGTGAGCTGAAAAGGCTTGTTTCGCTCAGGGTGGTGGTTGCAGTGATGCCCATGGTGAGCGATGCTTCCGTAATCTCATTAACTCTGCTCACCGGGGCTCCGGCATGGAAACGGAAGGATGTGGATGCGGCATCCCAGAATTTCAGTTCCTGGTTTTCCGTGCCTTCTCCTTCTGTGTATGTCCATCCCGTAGCTGCATCGTAATTGACCCTGTATCCTTCCATCAGGTCTGAACTGCTTACTGAAATGCATCTTGCCCAGACTTCAAAGTTGTCGAATATGGTTGAAAGACCTGACTTGGTCTGGACGGTTGAGAATGACAAAGGTATGTGCTCCTGCTGCACCATGTCGTTTTTCTGACATGCTGCAGCAGTGCATATTGCCACCAAGATTGATATGATGCTTTGTCTTCTCATTGCTTGGAAACCGGCGGGGCGGTCAGGTCCTGCCGGTCTAATTTGATTAGAGGGAAATGGTTATGTCAACCTTATTGTCATCCCAGGTGTCGACAGTTGCATTGAATTTGATAACGCCGCCAACTATGGCTTTGCCGCTGTCGTCTGTGC
>JALFNZ010000085.1 GCA_022774085.1 Bacteroidales bacterium | reverse complement strand
CAACTTTCGTAAAGGTACAAATTATCTGTAAAATGAAATACCTTTTTGCAAAAATTAGAAGAATTCTGCAAGTATTTTCTTGAGAATGTGGCAGTTTTCGTTACCCTCTTGTGTATCGTAATTGCCGTATCCTTCGTGCAATTCATCGAGCAAGGCGAGTGGCGTTCTAGGGGGCTGTAGGGCAGATTTGCCTGCTCGATGCCGCCATTTCGACCTCATCGAGCAGGGGAAATGCCATTCTAGGCCACTGTGAGGCTGATATGCCTGCTCGATGTTTGCACGAGAGGTTCCCATGCTCTGAAGTAGCATACACCATAAGTTCATTGAGGCGTCTTTCCGTGACGGGGCCTCCTCGAAACCGGTACTGATGTGGCAGCCATCCTCCTTCCGATGTCCCGCTTCAGCAAGGACTATGGGGCAAATAAGCATTTTCATTTGTCGGGACGGTATTTCCTGATCAGGGTGGAAATTGAATGCTCTGTCGGGAATTTTGCCCTTGATTTTCTTATCATCGGAATGAGTTCACGGACAAATGCGCTGTCCTGATTGCAAAGCTCCGATGTAATCTTTCCTCCAGATTCCTCTGAAATTCCGAGATATTGGATGATATGCCTTGTCAGAAGATTTTCCAGAAGGGCATGGAACGACTCGGAATGGTCCGGGTGATGCAGGTGGCACAGCTCATGAAGCATTACATAATCCCTCATGAGGGGTGGAAGATTCATCAGGCATATATTCAGATTGATGTTCTTTCTGGTCGAACAACTGCCCCAGTTCGTGCGGTTGAATTTCAACCTGAGACTTGAATAAGTGAATCCGTATTGACTTGCAAGGAATTCAAGGCGCTCAGGCAGATATGCAGCAGCATCATGGGAGAGGCTTTTGAGTTCATCCTTCGAAAGCTGCTTCGGGACAGGAGCATCCTTTAATTTTTCAAGTGTATCCTGTACCCACTGCCTCCTGGATATATAGAAGCGGATTGCCTGGTCATACGAAACCCAGAAAGGCAAGGTCATCCTGATTCCTTTTTCGCGGCTGACACGCAGGCTCACGCGCTTCACACCTGCCCTCTTTCTCAAAAGGACTTTGCCTAATTCCGGATCCGCATACACTTTTTCCATGATGCAAAGATAAGAAATAATTTTTCTTTCAGGGCAACAGCTACGGTCTCCTCCAGTACCTTGCCTGATGTGCTTTCCTTCCGTATCCCGACAGATGTCCACCATGGGACTGAACACCCATTTATGCCTGTAGCGGAGATGCGAAACTTGAGTTATTAATTACTGCGAACACTATGACGAAATTGCAGGTTTATGGATGCCAGCATCATAATGCTTGACAGGCAGGCAGCAACGAGTACATATAAACAAGTGTAAATCGAAGCGGAATCATATAATAATGATAGGGTTATGATTGATGCTGAGAGCAGGATGCCGCAAATCACTACCTTCAGCAGCAGTGTGCGGGATTGTTCAGCTATACGGTCATTCCTTTGCTTTGCCTGCTCTATGAAATCAAGATTACGCTCAAGATCTGCCATGAAGTCGGCCTCGTCTGTCAATTTGCCTTCCATGGAGGCAAACATATTTTTAAAATCAGTATCCATCATTTTTTCAATTTTTCTTTAAGATGTGACCTTGCTCTTTGGAGCTGCTTTCTGACGGCCTGCCGGGACTCGTCCATAATACCTGAAATCTCCCGGATGGAAAAACCATAAATATAGAACAACATTACGGCAGACCTTTCTTTGTCAACCAGTGAATCAAGGGCTTGATATAAGTTCTGATATTCGAAAGATGCATCTGACTCACGTCCGCCAGGCTCATCCGGGGCTGATTCCAGAGGAGACCTGTTCCGCACGTGATAGAGTTTCTGATGATCAAGGAATGTGTTGTATGCAATTTTCAGCAGCCATGTGGAAAATTTGAACATGCTCTTGTATCCGGAAGATGCCAGATATGCCTTCATCAGACACTCCTGGGCCAGATCGTCAGCCAATGCCGGATCGCCGCAAAGCCCGAGCAGAAACATTCGCAAATGCTTCTGCTCAGACCTTACGTTGCTGATGAACTCTTCCCTGGTCATTGATTCTCCGATTATCTTCCCGAAACTTGTTTGCAGGATTTCCTGCCTACAAAATAGCATATCAATGAAGGAATACCCAAGGCAAGGCATACTCCGGTGATGAACATCAGGAAATATTTACCTTGCATTGATGCAAACTCTGCGACTGAAAGTATTCCTATCAGTATAAAACCTATGATAATGAACAGGATACCTACCCAAAGCAGCGGCAGCAGTCTTGCATTCATGTTAACGGGAGGCGTAATCTTCCTTACCATTTCCTCCAGATTGCAGTGAGGATTTTCGTTCAGATAAGCCAGGGCTATTTCTGTTCTTTTCCTGGCCTCGTACATCTTTCTTCTCGATACCATCCATACCACAAATGCCGGCAGGAATACACATATTCCAATGACAGACACTAAAATAACCAAAAGTTCATTGTTCATAATTCTAACTATTTTGATGAATACATCCGAATGATTTTTCTCCAGGCTGAAGCCTTGTTGTCAAGCCTCAGAACTACATCAGGTACGAGGCTGCGGTCATCAGCATTTTCTTTGTCAGCCCTTTCAAAATATTTTGTGCAGACTGATCCCAGAACCCCTGTGTTCGGGAGACGGAATGGAAGGACCTCACCGTAATGGGATGGAGAAAAAGTTGACTCCGTTCCAATGATTGTGCCGATTTTGTTGTCCCGTGCCGTGGTGATGAGTATTCCGGCGCTTGAAAATGTCCGTGGTCCCTGAATGAATACTACTTTGCCTTGATAATACTTGTGTATTGGAATTTGCATCTTTTTCTGTGGTATTGGGTATAATTCGTCAGAATGGCCTGCTTCCTCCCATGCCTTCATCGCCTTGCCTGCCTTAGGGTTGTAAAGTGCAAGAAGAGGGGAAAAGCGCATATATGTATCAAGCATTCGTATCTCCGAAAGCGGATAAAGCCTGTCAAGAAGTTCATCGCAAAGCCTGCTGCTGCCTCCGTTGTTGTACTGGACATCCACAATCAAGGTGGCAATTCCTTCCTTTTCCATGTCGGCAAACATCTTATCCATCATCTTGTCGAACCGAGGCAGGGACTCGTCCCGCAGGGTCCTGGCATCGTTGCACTGGTTGAACTGCATATAACAAATCGACTGCTTCACAAAAATGCGATAACTGAATAGCTGGCCGTTGTTGTCGAGTACACTAACACGTCCGGATCTTTTCTGACTGCCTTGTTCCTGCACTTCCTTTTTCGGCTTCTTGCTGCTGATAAATGATTCAGCATCAATTACATCTGTATGCTTATCGCTAACCTCGGGCATTGCTGCGCGCAGAAGTTCCACGAATCTGGCATCTGACTCACAGACGGCACAATCTGCAAGCAGGCCATCCATTCTGGAAAACAACTCGTTCCTTCGGTCCGCCTTGATATAATATGGATGTGTATTTGCGAGCATATCCATAAACAACATGGCATCTTTCTGATACTTGTTTCCGTCAACATATCGTTGGTCATCGACAACTTTGCCCAACGGAACATCCTTGAACTGAGCGATATTCTGCCCTGAAGCTGGCAGCACAAAAATAAAAAACAGAGCGGACTGCACAAAAAATAAAAACAGAGGAAATAATACTTTTTTCATAAATTCTGATTAATCGTTTCTAATTTTTATGCTCTTTTAACGATTCCCACACATCAAAGGTGACATGAACAAGAGTAAAGTTTGATGATTTCAGAATCATTTTATCTTCCTTTTTTATTCAACTGGCCTGAAAAACGCAAGTTTTTATATACCTTTGTAGGGAATGAAGTTTATCAGTACGATACATAAATTTACATTAAAAGCGTCAGCCGATGACCTGGACCTTGCGCTCGCCTATGTGGTTCCCGAAGGGAATCCGAAAGGTTTGGTGCAGCTTGTACATGGAATGTGCGGCCACAAGGAGAGGTTCTATCCTTTCATGGAATATCTTGCCTCTCATGGTTATGTTTGTGTAATTCATGACCATAGGGGGCATGGCGCTTCTGTAAAAAGCCCTGAAGATCTGGGTTATATGT
>JALFNZ010000039.1 GCA_022774085.1 Bacteroidales bacterium | reverse complement strand
TATTTCTTCTTCTGTTTTAGGCCTTACCATCTTCAAAGAACTTTATCAAGATTACATTCCGGAACGTCCTTTCAGACGACCGGTTTTCATCAGTCCGTCATAGTGACGCATGAGCAGATGACTTTCAATCTGCTGGAGCGTATCAAGAACAACACCCACAAGAATCAGGAGGGAAGTACCACCATAGAAGCTTGCAAACTGGTTGTTGACTCCGAGAATCATTGCAAATGCAGGAAGGATTGCGATAATTGCAAGGAAGATTGAACCAGGAAGGGTTACCCTTGACATAATCATATCGAGATATTCAGCAGTCTTCTTGCCCGGTTTCACACCTGGGATGAATCCTCCGTTCTTCCTCATCTCGTCAGCCATCATTGTAGGATTGACAGTGACTGCTGTATAGAAATAAGTGAAGAGGATGACGAGGATAGCAAAAATGAAATTATACCAGAATCCGGTATAGTTTCCAAGAGTTGCTGCGAGACCTCTGGTAGCATCAAACTGAGAGAAAATGAGCGGGAAGAGCATGAGAGCCTGAGCAAAGATGATAGGCATCACACCAGCCGCGTTGATTTTCATAGGGATGTACTGACGCACACCACCGTACTGTTTGTTTCCTACAACCCTCTTTGCATACTGAACAGGAACTTTCCTTACAGCCTGCACAAGAGCGATTGCTGCGATGAAGACGAAGAAGAGAATCACAAGCTCAACAATCAGAAGGAGTGGACCACCTGCACCGTTTGTATTGAATTTCTCAGCGATTTCAGCTGCGAATGCAAACGGCAGACGAGCGATGATACCAATCATGATGATGAGTGAAATACCGTTTCCGATACCACGGTCTGTGATGCGCTCTCCAAGCCACATTACGAACATTGTACCACCAAGGAGGATCACTGTAGAAACAAGGTTGAACCAGAAATTGCTCCAGCCGAGCTGATTGACGGCGATGAATGCTGATGCAGGAATCTGGTTGTGAAGATTTGCCATATAGGCAGGACCCTGGATGCAGATGATCAGGATGGTGAGATACCTTGTGTACTGATTCATCTTGCGTCGTCCGCTTTCGCCCTCCATCTGGAGTTTCCTGAAGAATGGGACGAAAACACCAAGAAGCTGGATTACGATGGATGCCGAGATGTACGGCATTACGCCCAGCGCAAAGATTGAAGCATTTCCGAACGCACCACCTGAGAACATGTTCAAAAGGCCGACGAGACCCTCTGACGAACTGTTCTGCAGATTGGCGAGCTGAGCTGAATCTATGCCCGGAAGCACAACGAAGCTTCCAAGGCGATAGACCAGGAGCAGTCCAAGAGTATAAATGATTCTCTTGCGGAGCTCTTCAATCTTAAAGATGTTCTTGATTGTCTGGATAAATTTCTTCATCTTTATTCGATTGTTGTTGCGGTACCTCCGACAGCCTCAATCTTAGCGATTGCAGACTTAGAGAAAGCGTTTGCAGATACTTCCAATTTAGCGGTAAGCTCTCCATTTCCGAGAATCTTCACGAGCTGGTTCTTTGAAATGAAACCGGCATCCCTGAGTGTCTCCAAAGTGATAACATTGAGATTCAAAGACTCTGAAAGGGTCTGAAGAGCTGCAACGTTGATTGCTTTGTACTCAACTCTTGTAGGGTTGGTGAAGCCGAATTTAGGAAGCCTTCTCTGGATAGGCATCTGACCTCCCTCGAAGCCGATCTTGCGGGAGTAGCCGGAACGTGCCTGTGCACCCTTGTGACCACGGGTTGATGTTCCACCGTGTCCTGAGCCCTCTCCACGTCCGATTCTCTTCTCTCTGCCTTTTGAGCCGGCAGCAG
Source organism: Bacteroidales bacterium (assembly GCA_022774085.1). GTDB lineage: Bacteria > Bacteroidota > Bacteroidia > Bacteroidales > UBA932 > Cryptobacteroides. The sequence goes on along the minus strand of JALFNZ010000039.1, from coordinate 1,646 downwards.
GTGTCAAATTATTCAATTTCATCTGTCTGTCCTCCTATTTAAATTTCCTCAACGATTACAAGGTGGCTCACTTTCTCAAGCATACCTTTGGTAACCGGAGTGAGTTCTACCTCTACAGTCTGGTGCAGTCTGTGGATTCCGAGAGAAGCAAGATTTGCGATCTGCCTCTTGGTTGCACCGTTCTTGCTTTTAACCTGAGTGATTCTAAGTTTTGCCATTTCTACAGTCCTCCTTAACCTTTAAATACTCTGCTCATTGGAATACCACGGAGACCTGCTACAGTGTAGGCATCCCTCATCTCAACCAAAGCAGCAACTGTCGCTTTCACGAGGTTGTGAGGGTTGGATGAACCTTTTGATTTAGCGAGCACGTTGTGAACTCCGACTGACTCGAATACAGCACGCATCGCACCACCGGCCTTAACTCCAGTACCAGGAGCAGCTGGTTTCATGAATACCTTTGCACCACCGAATTTTGCCTCCTGCTCATGAGGGATGGTTTTGTTGAGGATAGGAATCTTAACAAGATTCTTCTTCGCATCCTCGATTCCCTTTGAAATGGCAGTTGTAACCTCATTGGCTTTTCCAAGACCATAGCCTACAACGCCGTTCTCGTCACCTACCACAACAATGGCAGCAAAGCTGAAGTGACGACCACCCTTGGTAACTTTGGTCACCCTCTGGATGGCTACAAGTCTGTCCTTGAGCTCAAGGTCAGATGTCTTTACTCTTTTAACATTTGTATTTGCCATAGTCTTATTAGAAAATTAAGCCGCCTTCACGTGCAGCGTCTGCCAAACTTTTAACTCTACCATGATAAAGGTAACCTCCACGGTCGAAAGAAATAGTGGTGATACCTTTTGCGAGGGCGCGCTCAGCGATTGCCTTTCCGACAATTGCTGCAGCCTCGATACCTGATTTGCCCTTGCACTCTGCTGCGAGAGCCTTGTCATTTGAAGCGGCAGCGCAGAGAGTCTTGCAGCCGTCCAGATAATCAACTACCACCTGTACATAAATCTGTTTGTTGCTTCTGAAAACAACCATACGTGGTCTCTCAGCAGTACCATTTACGACTTTACGGATACGGTAGTGAATTCTTTTTCTTCTTTCAATTTTATTCAATGCCATAATCTAGTCCTCCTATTATTTAGCACCTGCTGACTTGCCGGCCTTGCGACGAAGCTGCTCGCCGACGAACTTGATACCTTTACCCTTGTATGGTTCAGGCTTACGCAATGAGCGAATCTTAGCTGCAACCTGTCCGATGAGCTGTTTGTCGAAGCTCTTGAGAACGAGAACAGGGTTCTGTCCTTTCTTTACAGGCGCTGCCTCTGCCTTAACCTCTGCAGGAAGCATGATCTGAACCTCGTGAGAGAATCCGAGAGACATGATCAGGAGCTGGCCCTGAACATCTACACGGTAACCTACACCGACGAGTTCCTGTTGGATAGTATAACCCTCTGACACACCTACAACCATGTTGTGTACGAGAGCACGGTACAAACCGTGGAGTGAACGATGGCGTGGCTGATTGGTCGGACGGGTGAATTTGATTTCGTTACCCTCAATGGTGACTGTGATGTCAGCGTCAACTTTCTGGCTGAGCTCACCGAGAGGTCCTTTAACCTTAACAACGTTGCCAGGGAG
>JALFNZ010000036.1 GCA_022774085.1 Bacteroidales bacterium | reverse complement strand
CTCAGAGAGATTCTTGATAAGTTTGCCATCGAGCCAATATTCACCGCTGTCATAGTTGTCAAGTATGCCAAGAATATTCAGGAGCGTGGATTTACCTGATCCTGAGGCTCCCATGATAGAGACATACTCCCCCTCCCCGATATTCAGGTCTATGCCTTTAAGCACATGGAGGGGCTGTCCGTTATCATAGGTTTTATTTATGCCGTAAAGTTGAATAAGGCTCATGATGGCTGTTCATTATGTGTTCATATTTTGCAAATATACATGAAAATACAATATGGTCCTTGTTTTTCACAGTTTATAATTACATGATTTTCTTTACTTGACTAAGTCACCTTATTCCATCCGGACTGAAAGATAAATCCACTCGAAATGATGGTGTTTAGAGGAAGTGGGAGAAGATGGAGGCGCCGATGACGGTGAGCAGGCCGCACACTACGATGGAGAGGCTGCTCATCGCACCTTCAATCTGGCCGATTTCCATAGCTTTGGCTGTTCCTACGGCGTGGGAACTGGAGCCGATTGCAATGCCTTTGGCTATCGGCTCCTCTATTTTGAAAAGCTTCAGCACTGTATCTGCAATGACGTTGCCGATAACCCCAGTAATGACGATAACCACCACAGCCAGAGATACATAGCCTCCAAGTTCGTCAGCAACGCCCATCCCTATGGCCGTTGTGATGGACTTAGGAAGGAAGGTGACATAGGTCTGATGGTCAAACTTGAAAATCAAAGCCAGAAGCAGGATGCACACAAGGCTCGACACAACACCGGAGACGATGCCTGCCACCACTGCTTTCCAGTTCTTTTTCAACAAGTTGAGCTGCTGATATAGCGGCACTGCAAGACATATGGTCGCTGGCGTCAGAAGAAAGCTGATGGACTCAGCTCCCGCTGCATAGGTCTGGTAGCTTACTCCTGTCAATGAAAGGAACAATATCACCAGAATTATGGAAATTAGGAGCGGATTCATAAAAGACAGACCTGTCTTCTTCCTGAGCCAGATGCCCAGACCATAAGATGCCAGACTTATCAGTACACCAATGAATACTGAACTTTCAATCAACTCTTTCATTTCCTGCCTCCTTTTCTGATAATCCTCTGTGTAACTCTTCCTGACACGGCCATGACGAACACTGTGCTGACAACAGTCACTACAACATAAGGGAACCATGCCTGACGAATCAGGTCCCAAGACTCGATGACTCCCACAGCCGGAGGCAGAAACATCAACGGCATGATAGCAATAAGAAAAGAACTCGTCTGCTCTATATCGCTGACTTTCACAACTTTTAATTCAAGTGCAAGAAAAAGGAGCACAATCCCGTAGATGCTTGCCGGAATCGGAAGCGGAATGAAAAAGTGAAGCAATTCTCCAACGAATGCAAACACCATAATAATCAGAAACTGAAATACATATTTCATTATCGCACTACTAAAAAACCGCGCGAATTTAGCATTTTTTCACAGTTTATTTAAATTTATTCGTAAAAGATTATCTTTGTAGAAAAAATGAATATGATATCGCATTGGGCAGAAGAACTCGGATGCGCCATAACTGTCTGTGACACAGAAGGCGTAATACTTTATATGAATGACAAAGCAAAGGCAACCTTTGCAAAGCATGGTGACCTGATTGGCAAGAACTTGATGAATTGTCACAATGACCGTTCCAAGTCAATAATCCACGACATGCTTGAAACCGGAGGCACAAATTGCTACACCATCACCAAGGGTGGAGTGCGAAAGATGATTTACCAAAGTGCCTGGAAAGAAAACGGACAGGTCAAAGGCCTTGTGGAAATTTCGATGGTCATACCGGAAGATATGCCACACTACAACCGCGGCTGAAAACGCCATATACGAACATACAACAAAAATAACTGAATTCCATGAAAAAGACCTTTCTTTCATCAGCATTTTGGATTGCAGGAATAATACTCTGCAGTTCAATACTTTACGGATGCAGCCATCCTACTGCTGATAAGTACCATGTCTGCGCCCTTATCTGGCCTTCTTGCCACGATGACTCACTTGGAAGAACAAACTGGCCTGCAGGAATCGGAGAATGGGAAGTCATACAGAAAGGAAATCCCCGTTTTGAAGGTCACTACCAGCCTAAAGAGCCATTGTGGGGCTACGAAATGGACAATGACCCTGAAGTTGTAGAGAAATGGATCAATACCGCCCTTGATTATGGAGTGAACACTTTTATCTATGACTGGTACTGGTTTGACCATTATCCATATTTGGAGAGTGCTCTCAATGATGGTTTCCTGAAAGCACCTTCAAATGAAAAAATGGAATTTTTCATAATGTGGGCAAACCATGACGTGAAGCATAATTACTGGAACTACCATAAATGGGGCGAAGATGATTCTCTTCTATGGAGCGGCAAGATAGATCCTGCAGATTGGCCTGTGATTGTAAAAAGAATTATCACACAATATTTTACACGTCCGAACTATACAAAGATTGATGGAAAGCCGATCTTTGCAATGTTCAGCGCAAGCCTGTTCATCAAGAGTTTCCAGAGCCCGGAAGAAGCCATCATGGCAATGGATTATTTCCGTGAAGAAACCGTCAAGGCTGGATTCCCCGGACTTCATTATATGATGATGAACGGAGATGGACCGAAATTCAACGAAGAATGTATAGACAGGTATCAGAGACACTCATGCCTTAAACCAGACAGCTGGGCGTGGTACAATATGGGAGGATTCGACACCGATTACATAAAGCATAACGAAAATGCCGTTGCTATCCGCAACGCATGGGATGAATATGCTGATATTCCCGTATTTCCAACAGTATCAATAGGTTGGGACGACACTCCAAGATTTCCGGACAAAGGTGAGAAAGATGTGACAAGATGGAATCACAACCCTGAAGTATTCAGGCAATATCTGCAGATTGCAAAGGAATACGCAGACAGCCACAGCAAGGGGCAGCCTCGCTTTGTACTGATCAATGCATGGAACGAATGGGTCGAAGGCAGTTACCTTCTCCCGGACAAAGTCAACGGATTCGGTTATCTTGAAGCCGTCCGTTCTGTATTCGGTCCTTGCCGCTGACAAAACTCAAACCTTGAGCAAATGTCCAGATAGATCTTACTTTCAGATTCAGAGTAATTTAACACCATACAAAATGTATAGATACACACCATCCACACTGCCAAACACAAGGATTGATGTTGCAGACGTACTCCGTGGCATTGCAATCGGAGGAATCGTGCTCATTCACTTCATAGAGCACTTGAATTTTTACAATTTTCCAGAGCCTTCAAGCCCTTTCTGGGCAGGGATGAACAAGGCGGTCTGGGACACTACATTCTACCCGCTTGCAGGAAAAATGTATGCAATCTTCGCTACCCTCTTCGGTCTGAGCTTCTACATCCAGCATGACAACCAGGCCCAGAAAGGCATAGACTTCCGTCCCCGCTTTGTCTGGAGGATGGTGCTCCTGATGATGTTCGGAC
>JALFNZ010000182.1 GCA_022774085.1 Bacteroidales bacterium | reverse complement strand
AGTCCGGCCCAGTTTTCCGGAACAGGACGCATTATGATGTTGTCTTTGCTGAGGGCGGAAGTGTCGGGCAGATTGCGGAGAATAAAGCTCTTCGCAGCCTCCGCACGCTTTTGTGCGAGGTATTTGTTGCGGCTGAATGGTCCTTCCGGAGAGGCATATGAATAGACGATGACGCTGTCGATTCGAGGGGAGTTTTGGAAATGGTTGATTATCCTGTCGATGAGAGCAGCATTGTCAAGATAGTTCGGATCGATGTCGTTACTGTTGACTTTGTAATAGAGGTGGAATGTCTCCGAATAGACGGCACTGCTGTCGCTGCCTTCTATTGCAGTGATTCGATGCTGATTTTCAAGAGGATTATTGGATACCCCCCCCAATTAAGCACAGAAAAATCTCCTGCTGACGCTAATGTATTGACTACAAGAAGCATCAGTATAAGAAGTGATTTTTCTATACCGTTAACCATAACTAATCCGCACAACCTTACAAAAGTACAAAATGTTCTTTTAATTTAAAGCAATTAAAAGCAAAATCTGCATTTCTTCTATTTTCATAGAGGAAACGGCTTTCAACGCTCATATCTTGACAGTCATTATATTTCAAATTGGATTACTGAAATTTCGCACCAAATTTTTGCATAATTTCATCTATTAACACCTTTACAGGACTCCCAGAGACCGATTTTCATTTTTATCCGTTTCCAGCTTGAGAACACGGATAAACCTCACCACTTTTGCGTCGAACAAAATGATACGCTATGAATAATGGTAAAACAGTAAAGAACGTTGAGACCGGAGAGGTTGTAAATGGATTAAATTCAGCAAAGAGTAATACTTCGGCACAGAATAATCGAAAAAATTCCGAACCATATTCCGCCCCTCAGCGCTACGCCGACCTTAAGAACGACTATATGTTCAAAAGGGTCTTTGGATCTGAAGAATGCAAGGACATAAATTTATATTCAAATAGATACAATTTCAGCAATCGCCGGATAATGGTCGGACAAGCCGATTCTCGGGACATCATAGCTCACAGCACGGTAACTGTCGGGATACAAAAGATAATCAATGCGGAGCATTGGCCAAAGCAAGGAATAGGTTGCTCCAAAGCCATGCCCGGCATCAACAAAGGCATCACGCCGGCCCCGGGTCATCCTGTAATAAGTGTAGGACATCGGATTGTCATTGAAATCACCGCAGACAAAGGATTCAATCGGACAATTCTCGATATCGGACAAGACTTTGTCCACCTGGCGGGGCCTCATCGTTATCGAACGCTTCATTTTGACTCCGGTCTGGGCGAAAACGTCGGTCTGGGAATTTGTCAACGACCTCACCAAACCTGTGAATGAAATGTTATAACTTTCAAAATGACAATTATATATGCGGAATCTGTGTCCGTCTGTCTCATAATCTGAATAAATTGCAAGGTTTGCACTTGAGTCAAATGTCAGTTTGCCTTTCCCCACAGATTTCAACCGGCTCAGGGTCAGATTTCCGCAGAGTCCATACTGGGTTGAATAAAGGTAGTACTCCGCTGCATATCCTTTCAGATACTTCGGAATGACATTCGCAACTGATTGTCCTTCATCTACATAGAATTCCTGAAGGCAAACGATGTCGGGCTGTTCTTCCACAATGAAACGGAAGACTGAATCCATGCATTGGCGCCTGCCTTTCAGTCCGTCCTGCTCCTGGGCAAGCATGAATCTTCCCACATTGTAGGTCATTATCTTCAGGCCGCCTTTTCTGCCATGGAAAGAAGTTCCAACCTCCTTGCTCTCATTATTTTCTGCATCAGTGTCTCCCGAAAACGGCAGTCTCACATACAATCCCAGGAAAAGGGCTGCCGGAATTAGTGCCACAAGGGGTATGACGAATGATTTTGACCTGCGTTTCAGAGCCCAAAGCAAAAGAACAAAGTCCAGAAGAGCCAACGGTACGAAGCATAGACCGAGCAGGGAGGCCACCCAGAATTTGGCAGGGTTGACCACCACGGAAAGCACGGACAGCAAAGCGAGCGCCGCTGCAATTAGCATCAGCACCCTGTTCGTAATTCCGAAAAATAGATTCCTGGACATGGCAGACGGTTAATACCTTCCGTAAAGTTTTCCCTTCTTTTTCCAATAAAGAATCATCAGCCAGCCGAAAAGCATGCCTCCGAGGTGTGCGAAATGTGCTATGCCGCCACCCATTCCGGTCACTCCGGTCATAAGCTCGATTGCAGCGAAGATAAGCACAAACCATTTGGCTTTCAATGATATAGGCGGGAATAACAATGTCATTATAGAATCCGGATACAACATGGCATAACCAAGAAGTACTCCGTAGATTGCTCCTGAAGCTCCCACGGTAGGAGTCATTTTCAGCTGATGGAGGGCAGCCATCGCATGCTGGCTTCCGTCAGCTATCTGACTGAGCCATACCTGAGTCTGAATCCACTCAACTCCGGTGTGAAGAAATGCGGCTCCAAGTCCTGTCACAAAGTAGAAAAGCAGGAACTTTTTCGGTCCCCACACCCTTTCAAGCACACATCCGAAAATAAACAATGTGTACATATTGAAGAAAAGGTGCCAGAAACCACCATGCATGAACATATGGGTCACGACCTGCCAAGGCTTGAAAAATGGAGATGTCGGATAGAACAGAGCGAAATGCTCATACATGAAATCACCTCCAATGGCCGTCATAATCATCACAAGTATGTTGATCATGATGATATTCTTTGTCACAGGGGGAATATTGGACAGGAATCCCCCTCCCGAGCGGCCGTCATTATAATAAAAAGACATAGATTTATATTTTTATCAATTAAAATCTTCCGTCGATGTCATCGACACTCATAACACTCACAATCCTTCTTCCGGATATGGTATATTCGGAATTTTCGCAAGCGAAGAGACTGTCAATCAATCTCTGTGCCTGCCTTGAATCTGTGACAGTTTCGCAATTCAGGGCACCCAGGCGGGCAAATGAAGATGCCAGATTGGCAGTCATCATCTCCGGAAGGGCTGAATGGTCTTCTGCAAGAATCCTTGTAAGGTCCCCGACCATGGTGATTACCTTGCCTTCTTCCGCACTGAATCCTTCAGGGACTCCGTTGACGACAATGGTATCAGTTCCGAATGGGGCTATGTCAAAGCCGATGCCTGCCAGCATGTCCGCATGTTCGGCAAAAAGGCACATGTTTTCAACTCCCACCTGCACTGCAACAGGGAAAAGGGCAGACTGGGTCAGATGTTCATTATTTGAGAACGCTTTCAGGAAACGCTCATACATAATCCTTTCAAGTGCCCTCCTTACATTGATTATCATCAATCCTGAACGGGATGTGGTGATTATATATTTTCCTTTGACAATCAGCATATTGCCAGACGGATTCATGATGTTGTCTTCGAACAACTTGCCATAGTCCTGACTCTTCTGCGGTGATACGCCGTAATGCATTCCGGGCAGACCTCCTGTGTCATATCTTTGCTGAGGACGGTCTTGAAGGGCCTGGTCTTGCAGCGGCTGGTTTTGCAACGGCTGCACAAAAGCATTGTTGAAATGGGACTCCTCCGAAGGATAACCGTCGTCGTCGAAGGGATTGTAGTTCTTGTCGATTTCAGGCTGGGGTTCGGTTATCGTCCTGAACTCATCATAATTCCTGCTGAACACAGGCAGGTCCGTAACTCCTTCACGTTCAAAGTCTATGCTTGCCATGAAGGAATTCTTGCCAAGGGTTTCCTTGATGCAGGCATACAGAATCTGGAATATTACGCTGTCGTCTTCGAACTTGATTTCTGTCTTTGTAGGATGGATATTCACATCCACCGAATTCGGATTTACCTGAAGGTAGAGTATATATGATGGTGTAACTCCCTCGGGGATAAGGTTTTCATAGGCTTTCATCACAGCTTTGTGAAGATATGGGCTTTTGAAAAATCTTCCGTTCACAAAGAGATATTGGTTGCCCAAGCCCTTCCTGGCAGCATCCGGCCGTCCGACAAAACCGTCAATCCGGACTACTGAGGTGTCGGCATGGACATCAACGACTTCGTTGGCAAGACCTGTCCCGAGTATATCCTGTATCCTGAATTTCACTGATTTGGCAGGGCGCAGGACATATATGTCCTTACCATTGTGCACCAGACTGAAGCCTATGTCTTCACGAGTCAGGGCAACTCTTGTGAATTCTGCTATGATGTGCTTGAATTCCACATTGTCCGATTTGAGGAATTTGCGTCTTGCCGGTACGTTGTAAAAGAGATTTCGGACGGCAAAGTTTGAACCGCATGGGGTGGCAGTTTCTATGGTTGAAAGGTGCTGGGAATCTGCAAAATCCACCTGACAGCCTATTTCATCCTCCGCTCTTCTGGTCTTGAGCGTGACTTCTGCCACGGCTGCTATCGAGGCAAGGGCCTCTCCCCTGAATCCGAATGTCATGATGTTGTTCAGGTCATCTGCTGTAGCTATTTTTGAGGTCGCATGTCTTTCAAAGCAGAGCACTGCCTCATCTGCGGACATGCCGCATCCATTGTCAATGACTTGGATGAGCGTCCTGCCGGCATCCTGAATCACGACGGTCACCTGAGTCGCCCCGGCATCCACGGCATTCTCCACGAGTTCCTTCACCACGGATGCAGGTCTCTGGACGACCTCTCCCGCAGCGATCATATTAGCTATATTGCTCGGTAATATTCTGATATCCATACTATTCCCGTTCTCCCCCAGCCTACTGCCACATCATAGGATAATACTTCGCTATCAGTATGATTACGATGAACAGAAGAATCATGGTGAGCATTCCTATGATTTTCTGCCCCTTGTTCACCTGACGCATCCTCTGGTAATGTCCGTCACGGAAACTTCCGGTTATGTATGAACCTGGAGTGTAATTCTCCTTTTTCTTGTCATCGGTACCGTCCACCTGACCGAACATCTGTCTGCGTTCTTCCTTTTCCTGATCGAAGTATATCGGCTTGTAATTGAAGACTCTATGCTCCTGTTTCCCGAAAAAACTGAAATTGAATGCCATAATTTTCCGTATATATATTGTTTCGCCCAGCGCAAAACAGGGATTATTCATAACTCAGGTTTCGCAACATGCGAAAATTTAATTCATATCAACAAGCAAAGTTAATTATTTTTTTACATTTGCATACGCATGACTGCAATTCCTGATGTTTGATTATTAGCGAACCATTATTATGAAGGTAAAATTTCTCATAGCGGTAATCTTGTCTTTGTATACCGCTCTTTATTGCTTCGGTGCTCCGAAGAAAAACTCAGCCAAAGTGCAACTTGACAAAGCCGTTGAAAGCATCAAGTCGAATCCTGATGCTGAAGTGA
>JALFNZ010000181.1 GCA_022774085.1 Bacteroidales bacterium | reverse complement strand
GTTCTACACCCCGGAGCAGCTTCAGGCAGTTGCAGACCGTCTTGGAGCCGGCAAGGGCGACATGATGCTCGTGCTCTGCGGCGCAAAGAGAAAGACCCAGACCATGCTCGGCGTACTTCGTCTTGAGATGGGCAACCGCCTCGGACTTCGCGATCCATACAATTTTGCACCGCTCTGGATCGTGGATTTCCCTCTCTTCGAGTGGGATGACGAGACCAACCGCTTCTATGCAATGCACCATCCGTTCACGGCTCCTAAGCCTGAGCACCTTGACTGGTACTACTCAGACAAGAAGGAAGACCTCGAAAGGGTTTGCGCCAACGCTTATGACTTCGTGCTCAACGGCACCGAGCTCGGCGGCGGCTCCATCCGTATCCACGAGGCTGCAATGCAGGAGAGAATGTTCGAAATCCTCGGCATCAGCAAGGAAGACGCAGACTATAAATTCGGCTTCATCATCAACGCATTCAAGTTCGGAGCACCGCCTCACGGAGGCCTCGCATTCGGCTTTGACCGCGTCTGCGCCCTCTTCGGCGGGCAGGAGACCATCCGCGACTACATCGCCTTCCCTAAGAACAACCAGGGCCGCGACGTCATGATCGACTCTCCTTCCTACATCGACCAGGAGCAGATGGACGAACTTTACCTCAATTCAACTGCCGAGAGGAAAGAATAATCTGACAAAGGCCATTGAAAGACCTGACGGAGAAGGTGGAGCTTCCATCTTCTCCTTTTGTTTCTGCAGGGTGGTCATCACCCCGGAAGGCCGGGTCACCGTTGCCTGCTCCGAGCAGTTCCCAGCCCTGAGCTGCCTTTATCCTGATTGTTTCGCAGGCATCCGGAACAAGGCGGCCACGGGAGTCAATCAGACTTACGTTGACTATTGCCGTGCTGCCGCTCGCTATGTCCTCAGGACATTCAGGGATGCAGATTTCCGGAGCTTTATCATAATCTGCAGCCTGACTCTCAGTTAATAATATACCTTCGGCAGTGAACTCCTTCCACCTTCCATCCGTTGTCTTATATTCAATTATTGCCTGAGCTTTGGTCGCTTTTCCGGTGGTTTCCACCCGGCTTTTTGCCACTATCTTCCCTCCAGTATAACCGGTAGCGGTGACATTCCCGGGTTTATAAACCGCTTCCCATTCAAGATGGCCACCTTCGGGCATAGCCTTGCGGCCGAGCCGTCGCCCATTGATCGATAACTCCACTTCGTCACAATTGCTGTAAACCCAGATTGAAATCTTCTCCCCTTCGTGCCCGGAAAGATTCCAATGCGGAAGAATGTGCAGCACAGGCTTGTCTGTCCACCATGAAGCCAGATAGAAAGCCTCGTCTTTAGGAAAACCACACCAGTCGAGGATGCCGAATTCCGAGCCTGTTGCCGGGAATTTCAGCGGATTAGGCTCTCCCCGGTAGTCGAACCCGGTCCAATAGAAAAGGCCCGAGAGCCACGGACGTTCATTATAGAATTTCCACCCTCTTTCTATGCAATTGTACAGACTGTCGGGACCGTTCGGACTGCGGTTGAGCGAAGCCATCCTACCGTTTTGCACGTCATCGAAATAAATGCCCCTCGTGCCGCATCCGCTTGTTTCCTCCGACCCGAGGGCACACCTTTGCGGATAGTCTGAGCGATGTTTCTCCACAGGATTCTGCAGAATGTAGTTGTAGCCTGCAACATCTGCCGGGACCAGAGGTGAAGGCCCGCTGCTGGATGCCACTGTCATGAGCCTTGTCGGGTCGAGCCTGTGGCAATATTCCCTCATCGATGCTGCAATCCTTATTCCCCAGTCATTCCATTCAATGGCCCATTCTTCGTTGCCAGCACTCCACAGGATGATGCTCGGGTGGTTCCGGTCGCGCTTTATCATCCTCTCCAACAGCCGGATATGTTCCCCATTGACCCCCATCAGCCTGTTCTCCTCAATGACCAGAATACCCATACGGTCGCACAGGTCAAGAACTTCCGGGGTCATAGGATTATGGCTCGCCCTGTAAGCATTGCAACCGAACTTTTTCAGCTGCATCAGCCTCCATTCCTGGAGCTCGTCAGTAATGGCCGACCCAACTCCGGCATGGTCCTGATGCATGTTCACTCCTTTGAGCTTGACACTTTCACCGTTGAGGAAAAATCCCCTGTCGGGGTCGAATTCTACCTTGCGGATACCCGTGACAGTGGTATATGAATCCACGACCACTCCGTCACTGAGCACATCCGTAATTACCTTATATAGAGCAGGGTGCTCGCAGCTCCAGAGTTCCGGTGCCGTGATTTTCATTTCAGCTTCCACTGTCTGATTGTCCTTGGGCAGGATTTCATGACCGGCCACCTCGCATTCTGCGCAGATTCTGCCCTGAGCATCCTCAACGCGATGCTTCAGGCTGAACCCGGTAGCAGTCAATCCCATATTCTGAACTGTGGTTTCAATTGAAAGAACAGCTCTGGAGAAGTTTCCATCGGGAAAGTCCGAATGAACGAAGGTACCGAAAGGAGCCACACACAAAGGGGAAGCTTTGTTCAGCCAGACATGACGGTAAATCCCGGCCCCTTCATAGAACCAGCCCTCTTCTGTGCTGGCATCCGCCCTCACGCAAATCAGATTCTCTCCGCCATAATTGAGGTATTCCGAGATGTCATAGACCTGTGTGGCATAGCCGCTTGGCTCGCTGCCGAGATAGAACCCGTTCAGCCATATCCTTGCATCACGGAAAATCCCGTCGAACTGCAGCCAGATATGCCTGCCCTCGTCTTCTTTTGGAATGTTGAACGTCTTTCTGTACCAGCCCACACTGGTTTCAGGATATTTGTAGCCCACGGTTTTGTAGCCATGGCTGTGGCTTGCCAGCGAGTCGAACGGGAGCTTCGTGACCCAGTCGTGGGGAAGGTCCACCTTCTCCCAGGAACTTGCATCGAATTTGGATGAATACGGGCCTTCATTGTGTATTGATGAGGCTTTGGACAGGTAGGTGAAATATTCCGTACCGCAGCCAAAGTCCTTTTCCATGGAAGAGGCATTGCCGAATGCGAACTGCCAGTTGTCATCGATACAGATTCTTTCCCTCTGGGCATTCATGCCAAGGGACAAAAGAAGCATCGCCCCGCAAAGGACAATGCTTCTTATATTATTGTGAATGTTCATTTTAATCATCTTCTTGTTAACTCCCGTTGAGGGATTCCAATGGTGAAATCCTACCAATTGTCAGTACGGAAAGGCATTACAGGAAGGTCGCGGCCGCTGCGCAGATTGCCAATCTGGAAGTCGCGGAAGCAGTAGCGGACTGCAACCGGAGCGGCAACCTCAGAGCTGCGAACATAAACTGATTTGTTGCCGGTGTGTACCCAGGCCTCTGCCTTGTGGAACACCTTGTCCTCGCCTGCAACCTCGAAACCCTCAAGGCCTTTCCAAGGGCTGAGACCGTCCTCGGCATTGTCGAAGAACACCTCCACGGTGTCACCTTCCACCTTGAATGACTTGTATTCCGGATAACGGCATTCTACGCCTTCCTGCTTATAAGTCTGATTCAGAGCAAGATATGCAAGTCGTTCCCCAACGTCCTTTTTGTTGCGCGGGTGAATCTGAGTGTCCTCGTCAGGATAGACTAGGTCGTTGGTGCAGATAACTCCGCAGCTTGGAATCTGCTTTGCCAGATTGTGCTGCATCTCCCTGAAGCGGGCACCGGAAGTACCGTCGCCACCGTAGAGCCATGGAGCCAGCTCGGCAAGATAGACAGGGCTTTCGCATCCCTGGTTTTCCCTCCAGATATTGACCAGAGTACGGAACCTTTCGGGGTAGGTGTCGTGTTTACCGACATTCGCCTCTCCCTGGTACCAGATGAAGCCTCTGACGGTGTAATTTCTTATAGGATAATACATTCCGTTGTACATGATGGTCACGTTCGAATAGTGCCACCAGGTCTGCTCCTTCTTGCAGCACTCTGTGTCATAGTCTATGTCGCCATAAGTGCGGACAATTTCCTCAGGCAGCCAGCTTTCAACTCTGGTTCCGCCCCAGTTGCAGCTCAAAAGGCCGACAGGTATGTCCAGAGCCTCGTTCAGCAAGCGTGCGAAATACCAGGCAGTGGCGCTGAACCATCTTGCACTCTGAGGATTGCTCAGCTCCCATTTTCCTTCAACCGTTTCAGACGGGGTGAGCGTTCCGGTCTTCGGGATCTTCACCAGACGGATTCCGTTACGTCTTGCAGCAGTTGCAATCTCTTGGTTCGAGCCTTCTATCGGGCAGTCCCAGAATCCGTTCAGCGGCATTTCCATATTTGACTGACCACCGCAGAACCAGACCTCACCAATCAATACATTGCTGATAGTCAATGGCTCACCATCGGATATGACTATGCTGTGCTCGGTGTAGCTCGCCTTCGGAGTCTGAACCGATGCAATCCAGTTGCCATCTTTGTCAGCCTTGGTCTTTATGGTTTCATTGTTCCATGACGGGGTGATTGTCACCGTTGATTTGGGTGCTGCCTTGCCCCAGAGCCTGGCCTGGGTCTGTTGTTGCAGTACCATGTTGTCGCCGATAATCTCCGGGAGGGTCACCTTGGCGCTGAGTGTGGCTGTGGTGGCCAATGTGGCCAGAATTGTTATTAGTTTTTTCATTGTTTATTGTTATTTAAGTTTCGCATGTTGCGAAACTTGAGTAATGTTATTTAACTCGTTCTATCAGTTCCATGCACATTCGTCCGTTGTGGTAAGGACATTTCCAGAATCCAGCCTTGTCGTCATCCCTGTTGATGCTTCCGTCTGCCCTGATGCTCCAGAACCAATCACCGTTTTCCCTGTCGATGATGTTGTTCTTGATGAATTCCCAGCAATGGATGGCATTTTCAATACCCTCCTGATTGCCAGTGAGTTGCCAGAGGTTGAAATAACCTACGACACTTTCGGCCTGCACCCACCAGTGACGGTCCGCATCGGTATGGTCACGGGCATTGTCCCTCTCATATATCATTCCTCCTTCGGCACTGAATCCCTCGCTTGCCGCCTTTGCAATCAACGGTACGACATTCTCTACCTTCACGAGTGTCTGCTCGTCACCAAGGACAATGGCCGCTTCGTGAAGGAGCCACGATGCTTCGATGTCATGTCCGTATGAGAATATGTCGTAATTGCAGTTCCAGTCGTTATCGAAGAACAGTTTCAAATGACCGTCTTCTGCGAGAATCTTCTCAAGGAAAACTTCAATCAGGTTCTTCAGCTGGCCGGCAAGACCTTCGTCCTTCCAGACGCGGTACAGGCAGGTATATGCCTCAAGTACATGCAGATGAGTGTTCATCGTCTTGCTCTCGTTGGCATCCTTGTCGCTGAGCCTCATGTCGCCGATTTCGCCCCACTCGCGGGTGAATGCTTCGAAATAGCCGTTCTTCTGCTGGTCGAAACTGTGCTCTTCGATGTCGTTGTAGAGTTTTTTTGCAAGTTCAAGAGATTCGGTATCGCCTGTAGCCCTGTTGAATTCGGCAAGGCCGTAAATGCAGAATGCGATGGCATAGATTTGTTTCTTGGTGTCGAGAGGGGAGCCGTCAGGGTTGATGCTCCAGTATATGCCACCGAATTGTTTGTCAAAGAAATTGTTGAATATCAATCCTTTGGCCCTTTCTGCCATCTGCCTGTATTCCTGACGGTGTAGAAGACGATATGCGCTCGCAAAGGTCCAGAGAATACGCGAGGTCATGATTGCCCCGACAGGTGCCTGGGCATCCAGTTCCTCTTTTCCGCTGATGCGTCCGTATAAACCAGTATCACCGCTGCACATATTTTTCATCCAGTAGGGGAGGATGTTTTCTGTAAGTTCTTTCTTGGCCTGTGCTGCAAGTGCTTGTGCAGCA
>JALFNZ010000162.1 GCA_022774085.1 Bacteroidales bacterium | reverse complement strand
TACTGCCCCACCAGGTGGGAGAGTAGGTAGCTGCCACGTTCTTCGACATCCTGACCTCGTATCTGGTGTCAGGATGTTTATAAAAGGGGGTATAGCTCAGTTGGCTAGAGCATCTGCTTTGCAAGCAGAGGGTCGTCGGTTCGACTCCGACTATCTCCACCAAGCCTTCCCAAGTTGGGGAGGCTTTTTTTGTAATTATAACTGGTTCATTAACACTAAAAATTCTGACCGATGTATTCATTCCTTATATCTGTCCTTGCTTTGATAGCAGGATATTTCATCTACGGCAAGTTTGTAGAAAGAGTATTCAGTCCGGATTTCTCAAGACCAACACCTGCAATTACTAATACAGACGGCGTTGATTATGTACCAATGCCAACATGGAAGGTCTTTATGATCCAGTTCCTTAACATTGCCGGAACAGGACCGATCTTCGGTGCAATCATGGGTGCAAAATTCGGTCCTTCAGCATATTTGTGGATTGTATTCGGTTGTATATTCGCCGGAGCTGTCCATGATTATATCCTTGGAATGCTTTCAGTCCGGAATTCAGGCGCAGGACTTCCTGAAATTGTCGGAATGTATCTAGGAAACGGCGTCAAAAAAGTCATGCTTGTATTTGCTCTGGCTTTGCTGCTGCTCGTTGGAGCCGTTTTCGTATATAGCCCTGCTGTAATTCTGGCTGATATTACTTCTGATGGCGGAGTCAACAGCATGATGATGTGGATAGGTGTCATATTCCTTTATTATATTATGGCTTGCCTTCTTCCAATCGATAAAATAGTCGGAAAAATCTATCCAATTTTTGCTTTTGCCCTTCTTTTCATGGCTGTATCCCTGATGGTATGTCTTATTATTAAATGGCCCAGCCTTCCAGAATTCTGGGATGGTCTTGGCAATCTTGGACAACAAAGTGGCCTGATCAAAGGACAGGAAATTTTTCCTTGCCTTTTCATTACCATTGCATGTGGTGCTGTCAGCGGTTTTCATGCTACCCAGAGCCCACTTATGGCCAAATGCATTCAGAATGAAAAATTTGGACGCCCTGTTTTTTACGGAGCAATGATTACTGAGGGTTTAGTAGCACTTATCTGGGCAGCAATCTCTTCTTATTTCTTTTTTGATTCAGGAGCGGAAGCTGTTGGTTCTACTATTTCTGCTTCAGCACCTGTTGTTGTCGGAAAAGTCTCATTTGCCTGGCTTGGGCTGCTCGGAGGCATCCTAGCCCTGCTTGGAGTCGTATGTGCCCCTATCACAAGCGGGGATACGGCATTTCGCAGTGCAAGACTCATCCTTGCAGATTTCCTTCATATAGACCAGCAGCCTAAACGTAACAGAATCATAATCAGTCTTCCTCTTTTCCTTGTTGCAGGACTCCTTCTTTGGTACAATGTTGCAGACGAGAACGGCTTCAATACAATATGGCGCTATTTCGGCTGGGCAAACCAGACATTGGCAGTATTCTCATTCTGGACTGCAACTGTATATCTTACTAAAACTTATAAAGACAGAAGGTATCTTGTAACATTGATTCCTTCTGCCTTCATGACAGCTGTATGTCTGACTTATATCTGTATTGACAAAATTGGCTTCAATCTTCCTTCTGACTGGAATTATGCCATCGGACTGATTACGTTCGTATTGTCGATTGATTTCTTCTACGTTTGGAAAATCCGTCGCGTAAATCGCAAATCACTAAAATACTGACGAACACTATGTAGAAGCCTCTGGCTGTTGAGATAACCTAAGCCAATGAAATAAGAATCATGACTTGGGCGGTGAGAACACGCATGAACATAGAAAGAGGATAAACGGTAGCATAGTTAAGTGAAACGAATTTACCGCTGTATGCATTCTGTGCGAAGGCGAGCACTGGAGGATTAGTAGTTCCTCCCGCCAGAAGACCGCATATCTGGAGGAAATTGAGCTTGAAAGCATATCTTCCCAAAAGTGCAATTGTCAATGTAGGGACTATGGTAATGAGAGCTCCATAGAGTATCCACCACCAACCACCAGCCATCAGCGATGATACGAATGTTTCTCCTGCACCAAAACCAACGGCAGCAAGGAAGAAGGATATTCCGATTTCCCTGATCATCATATTGGCACTCATAGTTGTATAGGTGGTAATGTGAGCGCGTGGACCGAAGCAGCTGATGAGAATCGCGATGATGAGAGGGCCTCCGGCAAGACCAAGTTTTATCGGCTGAGGAATTCCGGGGATGGCAATCGGAATGCATCCGAACACGACTCCCAGGGCTATCCCAAGGAAGATAGGGAGCAGGTTCGGCTTGTCCAGAGCTGAAGCTTTGTTTCCAACCATATTCGCAATGGCATCGATGCCATCCTTGTCTCCTACAACTTGCAGGTAATCTCCAACCTGAACCCTGAGGTCCGGGGATGCAACCAGTTCCACTCCGGAACGGACTACTCTGGTGACGGTTACGGCATAATGGCACTTGAACAGGATTTCACTGAGTTTCTTGCCGGTAATGCTGCTTCTGGTGATGCCCAGCCTCTTGAGCTGCGGTACTCCCTTCCTTCCTTTAATCCAATCATCGTGATGCATGGGAACCTCTGCTCCGAAGATGATGCGGATTGAATCGACATGTTTCTGAGTGGTGACTATAAGTACTTTATCATTTTCTTTAAGTACAGTGTCCTGATTAGGAATGAATTCTTCTCCGTTACGCATTATCCTTGAAACGACCATCTCATTCTTCAGTTCTTCGCTGAGGACATCCTTGAGGCACTTGCCGATGACAGCGGGATTGGAAACCTCGCAATGCATCCTGCGGGCATTTCCTTCAGAGGATGATAATTGATCTTCTATTTCCTTCGTTTCCTTGTCAATGTCAACTTTGAATACGGCCTTGAGGATAATAAGCAGTGCAAGTACTCCGAGAACACCCATCGGATAGGCTACCGCATAGGCCGATGCCAGAACCGAAGAATTTGCGGGGCTTCCGCCGGAATCAAGCAAAGTCTGCTGGGCTGCACCCAGACCCGGAGTATTTGTGACGGCTCCGGACATTACGCCCACCATTGTCTGCAGGCTTTCGCCGGTGATAAGGTGGATGACAAAGGCAGTCAGAGCAGAGAGCAGAATAAGGCCGACTGCAAGAAGATTGAGTTTGACACCGCCGTTCTTGAATGAAGAAAAGAATCCCGGACCGACTTGAAGTCCAATGGAATAGACGAACAGGATCAAGCCGAAATCCTTCATGAAACTAAGCACCTTTGCATCCGGAACGAGTCCGAAATGCCCCATGACGATTCCGATGAACAGAATCCATGTGGAACCTATGGTAATACCTTTAACATTTAATTTGGCCAGACACAGGCCTGAAGTGATTGCTATTGCAAATAGCAGGATGGAATACGCTGTTCCGCTAATCATATTTTTCCCAATTTTCAATTTCGGCGCAAAGGTATTGATAATTAAGATAGATATATAGAGTTGATTATAGTTATTTTCGATAACTGCTTTTCAGAATGCTAATTTTTGATTACTTTTGATTTCTGTTTCGCGTTTTGTGCTGCTTGTCTTTTGAAGTGGCTCATGGGATTTATTTGATATTTGATATGAAATTTGAAAAGTTAATTATTTCTGTCGCCGTCCTTTCGGTGTTCCTCTCTTGCAGCCGTCCTGCTGAACTGCCAGAGGATAGTTGGGAACCTGTAGTATATGAAGCTTTGTCGGACATGATTGCAAGGGAAGGCATATTGTCTGAAAACTATGATCCGGAATGCCGTCCCTATGCGGTGTTTGATTTTGATAACACTACCATAATCAATGACATATCATTGACACTGGTGATATATCAGATAGAGAATCTCCGCTATTACTTCCCTCCGGAAAAGGCTTTTGAATGTTTCACTGCATGGCTCCCGGACCTTGATAAAGTTCTTGATGGGCCAGGTATGAGCGCCCGTATGATAGGGGAGGATCTCGCATCAGACTACAAGGCTCTGAAGGCTATGCTTCAAATGGGGATGGAACTTGAAAAGATACATGCTACTGAGGAATATCTCGATTTCAGGGCCAAGCTTGCGGGACTGAATGAAGGTGTTGAGAATACGTTTGACTATGGGACATGGTGCATGTGGCAGCCATCCCTCTTTTCCGGGATGTCATGGGACGAGCTTCAGAATCTGACCCGTGAGTCTGTAGATTATTGGATGGGGCAGGGTGCTCTTTCAAATGAATTGTGGGAAAGCCCTGATGGCAGGATTTCCGTTGAAATAACCAAGGGACTTGTCTTGCCGCTGGAGAGTGTCCATCTTTATAATGCCTTGAAAGACAATGGCTTTGATGTCTATGTGTGCTCAGCTTCGCTTGAGGCTGTCGTGGAGGCCATGGCCTGTTCTCCGGGATATGGGCTTGGTCTGTCTCCTGACAATGTGTTCGGAATCAGGCTTGCTGACCGGAATGATTTAGGGGGAAAATTTGACGAGGGCTACGACCAGACTTTCCTTGAAGGAAAGACAGCCTGTATAGAAAAACTCATTGCCCCGAGGCACGGTGGAAGGGCACCTTCCCTTGTGGCAGGAGACAGCAATGGTGACTATGCGATGCTTACCTCATTCGATTCCTTGTCGGTCGGGCTTATATTCGACTGCAAGCGTTCCGGACAGATAGCCGGGCTAATCGAAAAGGCTTCCGCGAGTTCAACGCAAGAACCTGCCGCGCGGCCAGTCTATGTCGTGCAGCCAAGGGACAGGTTTACCGGAGCGGATTCAGATATTTGATTCCTGTGGTCTCATTCATCAACAACTGGTCATATTGAAATAAATCTTGAGAAATATGAGATACAGTTAAAAGTGTCAGACTTTCAGGAATACGTTCTTTTTGTAGAGGAAATAGAGGAAGAGCCAGGAGACGGCAAAATATCCTATGCGCAGCAGCAGTGCGCCGACTGATTCAGGAAGAAGACCTGACAGACCGGAAAGAAAGAATTCCGAGACGCCCCAGAAATCGAAAATCCGCTGAGCCATATAGATAGTGATTGAATTCAGACCTATGACCTGGAAGAACAAGACACCTTTGCGACATCCTCGGACATCCAGCAGATAATAGAAAATTGCAAAAACCACCAGGGAATATGCTGCCGCAGCAAGAACGAAGGTGCTGGTCCACAATGCCTTGATTACAGGACACCAGCGACTCCAGATAAGGGTGATGACTATCATAATTGCCGCAGCGACAAGCATTACTATGGTCTTTTTGTTGCCGGAATCCCCTGATTCTTTGACATATCTTCCCGTAAATAGTCCAAGCAAGGCCGTAGCTACCGCCGGGATAGTGCCGACAATGCCTTCTGGATCGTATATTCCCTGTTTGTATATGTGATTGGGAATCAGCAATCTGTCAATATAGGATGCGATATTCCCCTCAAGAGAGAATGACCCGGCACCGGCAGGGGCATCAGGAGCGATGCAAAACTTCAGCAGGATGAAATAACCGACAAGAATAGTTCCGGCAGTAATCCACTGAAAACGCTTTCCCGTAAATACATACAGCAAGGCG
>JALFNZ010000139.1 GCA_022774085.1 Bacteroidales bacterium | reverse complement strand
CAGACTTCAAGTTTAACAGCATTGATGTCACTTTGCAAGCGCCGAATGTTATTAATGAGTTTACAGGTCTTACTGCTAACAAAGATGTAGTTGATGGTGTAGATGCAACTGTTAATATCTTCAATTATCTGTCAGTTGTTGACTTCAAAGGAACTCAGCTTGTATGCTCTGAAGCTACCGAAATTGCTAATGTTTGGGCTTGGGTTAATAAGAAAGTTAAACCTTATGCATTCTATAAAGATTGCTATTTGATTTACGGTCAGACTCCCACGTTCGCAGCTAAAGAAAAACTTACAATCAAACATAACGGTTCAGAGATTGATGCTAGTCTTGTTAACTTTACTTATAATTCAACCGCAGGAACAATCACTCTTGATAAGAACAATGCAGAGCTTAATGGTACAGTTACATTTGTAATACCAGTTGAACTTGGATACATTTACAATAATGGCACACCTCGTCAAACTGATGTTACTGTAAACTTCAAGCGTGCTGAGTAAGCAGAGTTACTTTCCAAAATCTTTAAGTAAATAATTACAAAAGATATTCCCAATAAGAGGCCGGCCGGAAGGTCGGCCTCTTTGTCAATTAAAACAAATCAACTTATTTATGAAACGTTTATCACTTCTTATTTCACTTCTGGCTGTATTTGCATTTTCAGTCAATGCATCTGCTCAGTCAGATGAGTTCAATGGTTATTGGTTCATGGATGTTCGCGGAGGTGTAGGTCACACTGTAGGTGAGGCATCGTTCGGAAAGCTTCTTTCTCCTGCTGCTTCACTTGGTGTGGGCTATCAGATCACTCCGGTGTGGGCAGTCCGCGCTGATTTCAGCGGATGGCAGGGTAAGGGTGCCGTTTACAATCCATTCACCGTTTACCGATTCAACTACATCCAGGGTACTGCTGACGCTCTGGTTGACATCTGCAACATCTTTGCTCCATACAAAGTGACACGAGTAGTCAATCCTTACATCCTTGCCGGTATCGGTGCCAATGGCCGTTTCAATAACTCAGAGGCAGCCGCTATCAAGGACAAACTTTCTGAGGGATTCTATTGGGAAGGCAGCAAGGTGTCGCTTGCAGGCCGTGCCGGAGTCGGTATCGATTTCCGTCTCTGCAATGCAGTGAACCTGAACATCGAAGTTAATACCAACTTCGTTTCAGACAAGTTCAATTCAAAGAACGGAATTGACAACTCAAGCCCTGTGGACTTCCAGACCAACGCTCTGATAGGTTTGAGAATCAATTTCGGCAAGGGCAAGAAGGCAAAGGCAGCTCCTGCACCTGTTGCACCAGCGCCAGCTCCTGCTCCTGCACCAGCTCCAAAAGAAGAGCCTAAACCAGAGCCAAAGGTTGAGGAGGCTCCTGTAGTTGAGACTGTAGCTCCGGCTCCGTTTGAGATGGGCCAGGAAATCTATTTCGTAATCAACAAATGGGATATCAGCGCAGTTGAGGCCGCTAAGCTTGATGAGCTTGCAGCTGCTCTCAAAGAGAATCCTGAGGCCAAAGTAGCAGTTACAGGCTATGCTGATGCAGCTACCGGAACTGATGCAAGGAACACTTTCCTTTCTCAGAAGAGAGCAGAGGCTGTTGCAGCCTACCTTTCAGGCAAAGGCATTGCTTCAGACCGCATCTCAGTTGACTACAAGGGCTCAAAAGAGCAGCCTAACAGCACTCCTGAGACCAACCGTGTTGCTATCTGCATCGCTAAGTAATTATCAGCAAAAACAAAGAGCTCTCGAGGGAGCATAAAAAAAGCGGTAAGCACCTTTTGGGCGCTTACCGCAATGCTTTTATAGGATGATGTCCTCTTGATTATTTGGCATCCTTGATTGCAGCCTGTGCAGCGGCAAGGCGTGCGATAGGAACGCGGAATGGAGAACATGATACGTAGTTCAGACCAATGTGGTAGCAGAATTCTACTGATGCAGGATCTCCACCGTGCTCACCGCAGATACCGCATTTGAGGTTCTCTCTTGTACCGCGGCCCTCTTTCACAGCGTAGTCAACGAGTTTGCCGACTGACTTCCTGTCGAGAGTCTTGAATGGATCGGCATCGAGAATCTTGTTGCCGAGGTAGTCGCCCATGAAGGTTCCTACGTCGTCACGTGAGAATCCGAATGTCATCTGGGTGAGGTCGTTGGTACCGAACGAGAAGAACTCTGCAGTCTTGGCCATGCGGTCAGCTGTGAGGGCTGCACGAGGTATCTCAATCATTGTACCGAACTTGTAGTCGATACCGAAGCCGAATACAGACTCAACCTCTGCTTTGATCTTCTCGCAGATAGCTTTCTGGAACCGAAGCTCACGCTCAGAAATGGTAACTGGAACCATTATCTCAGGAAGCGGGTTCAGACCTTCTTTCTTAAGCTCAGCAGCTGCAGTGAAGATAGCACGGAACTGAGTTTCGGAAATCATAGGGTAGGTGATGTGCAGACGTACTCCGCGGTGACCCATCATAGGGTTGACCTCGTGGAGAGACTCACCACGTTTCTCAATCTCACCTACAGTGATGTGAAGCTCCTCTGCAAGCTCCTCTTTCTTGATCTCAGTCTGAGGAACGAACTCGTGGAGAGGCGGGTCGAGGAGACGGAAGGTAACAGGTTTGCCGTCCATAACCTTCAAAGTGCCTTTGACTGCAGCCTTGATGTATGGCTCAAGTTCTGCAAGGGCAGCCTTTCTTTCTTCGTCGCTCTTTGCAAGAATCATCTTGCGGAGTTTTGAAAGCGGAGTCTCAGAGTTCTTTCCGTAGAACATGTGCTCGATACGGAACAGACCGATACCCTCTGCGCCGAAGCTGATAGCACGCTCTGCATCCTCCGGAGTATCAGCATTGGTACGTACTCCGAGAGTGCGGAACTTGTCAACGATTTCCATAAATTTCACGAAACGAGGGTTGTCTGAAGCATCCATCGTGTCGATTGCAACGTCGTAAACGAGACCCTTTGCACCATTGAGTGAAAGAACATCGCCCTCATGATACTCCTTGTCAGAACCTTTGAAGCGGATAACTTTCTCCTCAA
Source organism: Bacteroidales bacterium (assembly GCA_022774085.1). GTDB lineage: Bacteria > Bacteroidota > Bacteroidia > Bacteroidales > UBA932 > Cryptobacteroides. Next base: position 3,865 of record JALFNZ010000139.1, on the reverse strand, counting down.
GGTCAATCTTCATAGCCTCGCAACCTACGATACAGCATTTGCCCCATCCACGTGCAACGAGGGCAGCGTGTGAAGTCATACCACCTCTCTGAGTGAGGATACCGGCGCATGCACGCATACCCTCAACATCCTCTGGAGAAGTCTCCTCACGGACAAGAATAGTCTTCAAACCCTTTGCATTAGCCTCCATTGCAGCCTCTGAAGTGAAGACGATTGTACCGACAGCTCCGCCTGGAGATGCAGGAAGACCCTGAGCTACAACGCTTGCCTTCTTCTCTGATGCAGGGTCGAGGATAGGGTGGAGAATCTCGTCGAGCTGAGTAGGGGATACCCTCATTACAGCCGTCTTCTCGTCAATCATGCCCTCCTCAAGCATATCCATTGCCATGTTCAGAGCAGCGATACCGGTTCTCTTTCCGATACGGCACTGGAGCATCCAGAGTTTGCCGTCCTGGATAGTGAACTCGATGTCCTGCATGTCGTGGAAGTGCTCCTCGAGGTGGAGACGGATGTCGTCAAGCTCCCTGTAAACTTCAGGCATTGCAGTCTCGAGAGACTCAAGGTGCTGGTTGTGAGGGTTCTTGGTTGCCTCGTTGAGCGGGTTAGGAGTACGGATACCTGCTACGACATCCTCTCCCTGTGCGTTGATGAGCCACTCTCCGTAGAACTTGTTGTCACCGTTTGCAGGGTTACGTGAGAAAGCAACACCTGTAGCGGATGTATTACCCATGTTACCAAATACCATTGACTGAACGTTCACTGCTGTTCCCCAGTCATCCGGAATTCCTTCAATCTTACGATATGCGATAGCGCGTTTTCCGTTCCATGACTTGAACACGCCACCTATTGAGCCCCAAAGCTGAGCCTCTGCAGAGTCTGGGAATTCTACGCCGAGAACTTCCTTAACTCTGACTTTGAACTTGTCGCAGAGATCTTTAAGCTCATCTGCAGTGATGTCGGTATCAGAAGCATAACCTTTAGACTCTTTGAGCTCCTCCATCATTCTGTCAAGCTGTTGGCGGATACCCTGGCCATCAGCAGGCTCGATACCTTCAGCTTTTTCCATAACGACGTCTGAATACATCATGATCAGACGACGGTAAGCGTCATATACAAAGCGAGGGTTATTGGTCTTGGCAATCATGCCCGGGATAGTCTCAGAGCAGAGACCGATGTTGAGAATGGTATCCATCATACCTGGCATTGAGCTTCTTGCACCTGAACGGCAGCTCACCAAAAGTGGATTCTCCTTGTCACCGAATTTCATTCCCATGATGCTCTCAGTAGCTGCGAGGGCATCTGCAACTTCTGCCTTGAGAGCCTCGGTGTAACCTCCTCCGAGCTCATAATACTCTGTACAGCACTCAGTTGTAATAGTAAAACCTGCAGGGACAGGGATGTTGAGCTTACACATTTCAGCAAGGTTTGCACCTTTACCTCCGAGAAGTTCTCTCATAGCTCCGTCGCCTTCGGCGTTCTTGCCGCCAAAACGATAGACCCTTTTTTTGTTATCTTGCATAATCTAAATATTTGTTAGTAAATAGTAATATATAAGTTCAAATTATAATTGAGGGAAACAATCGTACTTTTGAAATACGCCGCGAATTTAGCATTTTTCTTTATATTATTGAAATCTATTGCGGCAATTTTTGTCGACCATAAGATATATCTGCCTGATAGCCATTACCTACAGCAGCCTGCTGGCAATTTCGGACAACTCGCTTCTCTCGCCTTTCCTGAGGTTGATGTGCTGGAACATCCTCTGGCCTGCCATCTTTTCCCCCAGATGGGTAAGGCCGTTAGACCATATATCCAGATATGGCTGGTCAATCTGGAAAATATCTCCGGTAAATACCATTTTCGTTCCTTCGCCGGCCCTTGTAATTATTGTCTTGATCTCGTGAGGGGTAAGGTTTTGAGCCTCATCCACAATGAAATATACATTTCCCAGACTCCTGCCCCTGATATATGCCAGAGGAGATATCACCAGCTTTCCTTCATTCAGCATTGCATCAATCTTCGAACTTTGCTTGCTTGTGGATTTGAAACAACCCCGGATGACATTGAGATTGTCCATAAGGGGCTGGATGAACGGACTCATCTTGCTTTTTTCATCTCCCGGAAGAAATCCGATTTCCTGGTTGCCCAGGATGATAGTCGGTCGTGAGAGTATAATCTGGTCATAATCTCCAGCCTGTTCCAATGCAGCTGCAAGAGCAATGAGAGTCTTGCCGGTACCTGCTCCTCCTGTCAAGGATACGAGTTTGGTTTGTTTGTTCAGGCAGGCATCAAGCGCAAATTTCTGCTCGTCGTTACGCGGCGCAATCCCATAGGCATATTGCTTCTTGACAAGTACAATCGACTTGGAATCAGCATCATATCTTGCACAGACATTCCTGCTTCCGTCTGCCTGGTCCCATTTGAATTTGAAAAGCCGGTTTGCGGAAGGCTCTGTCTGACTCACCTTTTTCCAGTCCATCTTTCCGCTTCCATATGAGAGTTCTTGCAGAGCATTGGTGTCATTGCATACTGTTTCCAGAATTTCACTGCTTGATTGCTCAATTCGGCTTTCCTCAATCTTGTCAGTCAGGTAATCCTGAGCTTCCATGCCTACGGCCTTGGCTTTCATCCTCAGATTCACGTCCTTGGTCACAAGAGCCGTAAACCGTCCGGGATTATCATCCCTTACCCACATCGCCGTGGAGAGAATCCTGTGGTCCTGAATGTCATCGGCAAAACATCCTTTGAGCTTCTCAGGGAAAGGATGGTTCAGTTCTACTTTGATATTTCCGAGATTCTTCCCTATCGGAACTCCTTCCCTGCCGAATGGCTTTCCCTGTGACAGTTTGTCAAGTTCCCTCATGAAGCCCCTCGCATTATAACTCAGTGCGTCTTTGCCTTTCTTGAATTTGTCAAGTTCCTCTATGACGGCAACCGGAATTACCAGGTCATTGTCCTGAAACCTCCGAATGGACCTGTAATCATGAAGGATGATGTTCGTGTCAAGTACGAAAATCTTAGGTTTCTTTGACCCCGGACCCTTGTCCGGAACATTTGCATATATCTTTGCCATGATAATAAATCATTGATTAACAGTATCATGAAAAAGTCTGATTGTGCACAATCAGTCCTCACCTTCAGAAGCCTGTCCCATGAGCGAAGATAAAATATCCCCGAGACCGGCCTTCCCGTCGGATGTGTATTCAATCCCGCTGCCTCCCGTAACAGGGTGTCCCACAGGATAATAAGCCACATCCTGCAGAATCATCTGGGAGTCGAAATAATCGAAATTTTCGTCGGAAATCTCGATAAGCACACCCGGGATTTCGCTGAACAGTATTTTTATAAGGTCAGTTTCACCATAAGAAGCCATGATTCCGCTCAGGTCAGCCACCAGGGAGCAGTCACGGCATATAGTATCAAAAGCAAGCGACAAGCCACCTTGAGAGACTGTGACTCCCGCTGTAATGATACCGTCTTCCACAAGTTCCCTCACAACTTCATAACAATCAATGAAATAGTCCGGGTCTGAAATGTTCGGGGCGGCACCACTGTTGTCATTCGAAATATAGGCGAGGAGAGAATCTCCAAGCTTGAATGAACATGGGTCGAACGGAATGTAAATAAGCCAGTTGTCGCAATCACCGGCAGCCTTGGAGGCGCATCTGCGATCTCCGCTCAGATGAGGATGACGGCTTTCGTATGGAGATTTCTTGAAAAGAAGCGAATCTTCGTTGTCGGCATCCTCGTCATCAGCTCTGCTGCATAGCCCTATTTGGGCTGTAAAACGGCTGACATCATTGCATTCAGCCACATGATAGCCACTTACAGCCACTCCGAGATCATACAAATAACTGCAAGCACT
>JALFNZ010000132.1 GCA_022774085.1 Bacteroidales bacterium | reverse complement strand
CTCAAGTGCCGAGGTAGGATTCAAGGAGAAAGTGACTCTGCCGATAACGACCACCCTGAGGGGAAAACAGATGGAAATCATCAATTCATGGATGAACAAGGATGCTTCGATCCGTCTTAAATACTCTGATTATTATTTCTCCTTGAGCAATATGCAGGAACTTGGATGCGGAGAAGCCCTGTGTTTCAAACGTTTCAATGTGGCGTCTGCAAAACGGGAAATGGAGGCGGATTTCGGAGGAAAGGTTCAGGAGTATGCTGAACTCATGAGACAGAAATATGCTGATATTGAGGATATTGAATTATACAAGTGTTATTTCCGGGAGACATTCATCAGAGGCACGAGAATAGGTCTTATACTGCGCAAGGCCTGGAACTCACACCAGCAGAAGGGCCTGCCTGACCATATTTTGAATGGTTACGACGAGATTGACCTGAGGGTTGAGAAGGATTTGATGTCATATTCAATCGGAGAATATCTGAAGAATGTGGATTGTTCCTATCTCTCCGATTTCCAGAAGGCATTGCTTGAAAAATATGGCACTGACTATCAGGCAATCACTGATGAGCTCTGGAACAGCAGCCTCTTTACGTCCGAGGAAGGCATTGAAAGGTTGAACTCGGGTGAAGTCACAAAGGATGAGATTCTCCATGATCCTCTCGCCAAGTTCATTATGAGTGTGACGATTACCGACTTCACCTCAGTGGAGCAAAAGATTGAGGGCGAACATGACATCCTTGCTGTACGCAAGGATTACACCCGGGAGATGTACAGGGAAAGGCTTGGCAGGAGCATCGTACAATATCCGGATGCTAATTCAACCATGAGAATCAGTTATGGACAGGTTTGCATGCTGGAGCCTCGTGATGGTGTGATTTGTGACTGGAAGACCACCACTGCAGGAATATTGGAGAAATATGACCCATCTTCATACGAATTCTCCCTCAACGACAGGCTGATAGGATTATATGAAAAGGAAACCGGCCTTACGGTCGATTTCCTTACTGACAATGACATAACCGGAGGTAATTCCGGTAGTCCAGTATTGGATTCTCACGGACGTTTGATTGGTCTTGCATTCGATGGCAACAAGGAATCCCTTGCCTCGGATGCAGCCTACATACCAGGCTACAACTGCTGCGTATGCGTTGATATCCGCTTCATTATCTGGGCATTGGACAAATATGCCGGTATGGACAGAATCATCAGCGAACTGGGATTATAGCGCTAATGAAGCGACATACTGCTCGCTTGCTGCCTTATTCCACACGAGCATGGCCTCACCATATTTGAATGTAATATCCATTGAAGAGGAACCAACCTGGGTCGATTCGCTCTTTGCAGTGCCTTTACATATCTGCTCATTGAGCACCTGGGCATCGCGAATGGTCTGGACTCCAAGGTTAAAGCCCGAGTTCTGGTAGGTATGTCCGCCGTGGAACTTGAATATAGCAGGGTCTATTCCTGCCTCAGGTGAGTCGAGATATTCGACAAGGCGTGAAATCGAAGCCCTGTAGTTGTCAAATCCTTTGGCATCGAAGATCCATACACCTGTTCCGGAGCCGAAAGCATCTCCCGAGAAGGCACAGTTGTGTCCTTTGAGGAAGAAAACCATAGAACCAGGGGTATGACCTTCACATTGTACACATTCCACGGTTTCTCCACCGAGGTCTATGCAGTCGCGGTCCTTGAGCAGAATCCTGTCCTGTGGGAAAATTGTATCTTTCTGGAAATCATTCTCAGGCAACATGAATGTGACATCCGGTTCATTGACGAATGCGTAGCTCATTCCTGTGTGGTCTCCATGGTTGTGGGTTACGGTAATGACCTTGTCTCTTTTGCCTGCACGTGAGTAGAAGATAGTTCTGAGGGCCTGGTCTGCTCCTTCTGCCCATTGAACGTTATTGGACAAGTCAATAAGAATGGCTTTTTTCTTTCCTCTGACAATGTACATGTCAGAACTTGAGTAGAAACTGTATGATCCGTCTTCCTTGACTGAAAGTCCATGAGGATGGGATGACGTACAGTCTTCAACATGCCAGACATTCTTTTCAAGAAGTGAGACCGTAAATGGTCCCACTTCTTCTGTCTGTTCGAATGATGGCTCGCTTGCACATGCAACCAAGGCAAGGGCAGCCGCAGCAAATACAATTGTCTTGTTCATTCTTCTGTTTATTTGGCCCAAAGGAGCCATGTTTTAAAATAATATACATTCACTGTTCCCTCGCCGTCCATAGGCTTTGGCGTAGGTACAGGCTGGACTTCTCCGTTAAGCACAGAATGCAGGTCAGCAAGCATTGTTTCAGCCTGACTGGATTCCATTCCCTGTGGTCTGAATTCATGGCCGCCGTAAATATGGCCAAAATTTTTCAATTCCGGCACGACTGCTGCCAGGTTCTTCTCATATTCTTCGATGGAAAGGCAGTGGTCAGACCACATCCAGAGATAACCGTTCATTGCATCACCGCTGAAAACCATGTCGTCAGCTTCATCCAAGAAAAGAATGCTTCCTGGAGTATGGCCACCGAGTTCCAGAGTTGTGATGACCTTGCCTCCAAGGTCCCAGCTTTTGCCGGGACCGAAAAGGCGAAGTTCATAGTCAGGATAGGTTTTAATTTCTTCGATGTTTCTCTTTACTGCCTCAACATCATATTTGAAATCCTTGGCATAAGATGCCACATAGGCTTCCAAATCAGGATTATTGAGGGGATTCATCGACTTCATGACATCAAGGTCTTTCTCCGGCAGCCATACCTCCGAAAACTGGTAATTGCCTCCAATATGATCAGGATGTCCATGGGTAGTGACGACTATCAGCGGAAGGTCGGTGAGCGAAGATACCAGATCGGACAAATCTCCTACTCCTATGCCAGTGTCGATAAGCATGGCATATTTGGAGCCGGTAACGAGATAGCAGGTGGCATCGTTATGTTCACTGATCATATAAACATTGCCAGTGCCATTCTCAGGAGTGATGTCCTGAACCTTGAACCATCCGCCCTCATTCATCATGCCATGCCTGGAGCACAGCGCTGATTCAGGGCCTTTGCACGAAAAGAGGACGATGGATGCAATGACTGAAAACAATAGCTTTTTCATGATTAGTAGCCAGGGTTCTGTTGTAGTTTTTTATTCACGTCAATCTCATTCTGTGGGAATGGTAGGTAGTCGTCACGGCCTACTGTCCAGCTATGGTCATCATAGTTGTTAGGTTTGTACTCCACTTTGAAAGAGTATTTCCATGAATGGTATGTACCATCATTAGG
>JALFNZ010000129.1 GCA_022774085.1 Bacteroidales bacterium | reverse complement strand
AAGAAATATCATATTGATTCGAGACGTGAATGCCGTGCAATCGCAGGGCTTTCCATGGGAGGATATGGCTCATCTTATTATGCCTTGAAATATCCGGAAAAATTCTGCTGTCTGTATGCAATGAGTCAGGCTTTTTTCAATCCTTTGGCAGAACTTGCAATGAAGGCGGACAAGGATGCTCTTCCAGTAATCTATATTGCAAACGGAACTAATGACATGACTGTCGGCCAGGCGCCGAAACAGTTCAGCGAATTGTTGGACAGATGTGGAATAGAGCACTCATACGAGGAATGGTATGGCGGTCATGACTGGAAATTCTGGGGAGAATGCATCCCTAAATTTCTGAAAGCATTCGGAAAGGAATTCAATAAATAAACCAAAGATCAAAATGAAAAAAATTGCTACGTTGTTCGCTGCAGCATTTGTGGGCGTTTCCGCTTTTGCACAGCAGGCCCTCTGGGGCGGCGCTCAGGTCGAGTCGCCAGTCATTAATGAAGATGGAACAGTTACTTTCCGTTATCAGGCACCTAAGGCTGTGAAAGTGACTGTATCAGGAGATTTCCTTCCGACTCAGGTCATTGACACTCCTTTCGGCAAGTTCGAAGGCCCCGGTGTCGCTGAACTCAAAGAAGGCAAGAACGGAGTTTGGGAGTACACTACAGACTTCAAGGTTGCTCCTGAGATGTATAACTATACTTTCAACGTTGACGGCCTCAATCTCATCGACAACAACAATATGTGGGTAAACCGTGACGTCGCTTCTCTTACAAGTGCTTTCATCATGCCTGGCGGACGTGCTGACTTGTATACTATTCAGGATGTACCTCACGGAACCGTATCCAAAGTGTGGTATGATAGTGCAGTTGCAGGTTTCGACCGCAGGTTGAGTGTCTATACTCCGGCTGGTTATAACCCATGTGGCAAGACACGCTATCCGGTCCTCTACGTCCTCCATGGTATCGGAGGTGACGAGGATGCATGGCTTGAGCAGGGACGCGCAGCCCAGATTCTTGACAATCTCATCGCTTCAGGTCAGGCAAAACCTATGATTGTTGTTTTCACAAACGGCAACATTTCTCAGGAGGCAGCCCCTGGTCAGAACTCTACAGGTTATGTTCGTCCTACGATGCAGCTTCCTAAGACCATGGAAGGTACATTCGAGACATCATTCCCTGAAATCGTCAAATTCATTGACGCTAACTACAAAACCATCGCAAAGAAACAGAGCCGTGCCATCTGCGGTCTTTCAATGGGTGGCTTCCACACTCTTTACATCAGCCTCAACTATCCTGACATGTTCAACTACTCAGGAATGTTCTCAGCAGCGATAGGTGTTGACGGACAGCAGATGTGTCCTATGTATGAGAATTTCGATGCAAAACTTGCAACTTATTTCAGCAAGAAGCCAGCACTGCTTTGGATCGGATGCGGTAAGACAGATTTCCTCTACAAGTCCAATATTGACTTCATGGCGAAGATGGATGCCAATGGTCAGCCATATAAATATATGGAAACAGAAGGTGGACATATCTGGAGAAACTGGAGGATTTACCTTTCAGAATTTGTTCCACTTCTTTTTAAATAGAGTTCATGAAGAAATTAATATTAACAATGACTGCTGCAGCAATGGTGTCATGCGCTCCTGAAGGCGACCCGCAGCTTGGCAAGGCCTCAATAGACAAGGTGATTGCAGCAATGACCCTTGAGGAAAAGGCGCATCTTGTCATCGGTACAGGAATGGAAGGTTTCTCCGGAGAGGCCCCTGTCATCGGTGAAACCCGCAACCTTGTTCCTGGAGCAGCAGGAACAACTTATCCGATTCCTCGCCTAGGCATCCCTTCAATCGTTCTGGCAGATGGTCCTGCAGGACTCAGAATCAACCCGACACGCGAAGGCGATGACCAGACTTACTACTGTACCCATTTCCCTATCGGCACCCTCCTCGCATGTTCATGGAACACTGAACTCGTAGGCCAGGTAGGTGTGGCAATTGGAGAAGAGGTGCTTGAATATGGTGCAGACGTACTCCTCGCACCTGCTTTGAATATTCATCGCAATCCACTTTGTGGCCGCAACTTCGAATACTATTCTGAGGATCCTCTTATCAGCGGAAAGATTGCTGCTGCTTATGTGAACGGTATCCAGAGTAATGGTGTAGGTACTTCAATCAAACACTATGCTCTCAACAATCAGGAGACCAACCGAATGAAAAACAACGCCAAGGTAAGCCCTCGTGCAATCCGTGAGATTTATCTTAAAGGATTCGAGATTGCAGTCAAAGAGTCTCAGCCTTGGACCGTCATGAGTTCATACAATTACCTGAACGGTGTCTATACATCTGAAAGCAAAGATCTCCAGACAACGGTCCTTCGTGATGAGTGGGGATTCAAAGGAATGGTCATGACTGACTGGTTCGGCGGTGCAGATGCCGCTGCCCAGATGTGGGCCGGAAACGATATGCTTCAGCCTGGCCGTGCAGGACAGTTTGAAGGCATCGTCGAGGGTGTGAAATCAGGGCGTCTGAGCGAAGCTGACCTTGACAGGAATGTACGTCGTGTACTTGAACTGATTGTCAAGTCTCCACGCTTCAAAGGTTACAAATACAGCAATAAACCTGACCTGAAGGCTCATGCAGCCGTTACAAGACAGTCCGCTGTCGAGGGTATGGTTCTTCTTGAGAATAACGGAGTCCTTCCTCTGTCAGAGGATATCAAGAAAGTCGCACTTTTCGGAACTACCTCATATGACTTCATAGCCGGTGGTACTGGCTCGGGAAATGTGAACCGTGCCTATACGGTTTCTCTCCTTGAGGGTCTTTCAAATGCCGGTTACGCTACTGACCCTGAACTTGAAACTATTTATGGCAAATATATTGAAGAGGAGACCGAAAGAAACCGCAAGGCAATCGACAGCAATGACCCTATTGCCAAGTTCATGCCTGTGGGTAGGGCAGGGGAGTTCGTGCCTGACGCCAAACTTCTTGCAAAGACTGTTGCTGCAAACGATGCTGCAATCATCACCATCGGTCGCAATTCCGGTGAATTCCTTGACAGAAAGGTATCTGACTTCACTCTGACAGCTCAGGAGCAGGGAATGATATCAGCTGTGTGCGATGCATTCCACAATGCCGGCAAGAAAGTCGTTGTGATTCTGAACATCGGAGGTGTAATCGAGACCGCTTCATGGAAGAGGCTTCCTGACGCAATCCTCTGCGCTTGGCAGGCAGGACAGGAAGGCGGTAACAGTGTTGCCGACGTTCTCAAAGGTGTGGCAAGTCCTTCCGGCAAACTCACCATGACATTCCCTGTCGCTTATGCAGACCATGCCTCTTCAAAGAATTTCCCTATCGACCTTTCGTTCGGGATGTTCGGTAAAGAAGAAGGTGCTGCTCCTGAAAAGAATGTGGATTATACTGAGTATGAAGAGGGAATTTATGTAGGTTACCGTTGGTTCGATGCCCAGAACATGGAAGTGTCATATCCATTCGGCTATGGACTTTCATATACAAGCTTCGAGTGGGGCAATCCTACTGTGAAATCTAAGAGGAACGAGACCATCGTTACAGTGGATGTAAAGAATACCGGAGACCGTGCTGGTAAGGAGGTTGTAGAGCTTTATGTCAGTGCTCCTGCCGGATCTCTGGACAAGCCTGTTAAAGAGTTGAAGGCTTTTGCCAAGACTCGTGAACTTAAACCTGGTGAGTCACAGACAATTACTCTGAAAGTCAATAATTCTGACCTCGCTTCGTTTGACCAGGCTGGCAATGCATGGGTGGCAGATGCCGGAGAGTACAGCTTCCTGCTTGGAGCTTCTTCACGTGATATACGTGCAACTTTAAAATCAGAACTTAAGGGTTCTGTTGAAAAAGTAAATCCTTTGCTTTTCAACAAATAACCTAAAGTAGATAGTGGTATTTTAGTTTTGCTGCATTGCCAGTCGAGAGACTGACAATGCAGTTTTTTAAATACTACCTGAGGCTGAGTTCATTGATTGGCTGAGCCGGATGGAGGACGTCGTTGGTCTTCCATGATTCAGCTTTGCTGAGTTTGTACTGAGCTGTAGCACGGATGTCAGTTGCATTTGCACCGAACATTACTTTATATGTGCCTGCTGCAGTTTCCCATGAAGAAGTAGCCTCGTTGTATGAAGCAAGACCATATTTGCAAACATTGATGACAAGTGTCTGGCTTTCACCTGGTTGTAGTTCTTTTGTCTTTGCAAAGCCCTTGAGCTCGAATGCCGGTTTCTCAAGTCCGCCTGCAGGAGCTGCAACGTAGAGCTGAACACTTTCCTTGCCGCAAACCTTACCGGTGTTGGTAACTGTGACAGTAGCTGTAAATCCGTCGGCAGTTGCCTTTACAACCGGCTTGCTGTATGCAAATTCAGTGTAAGACAGACCGAATCCGAAAGGATAGGAAACTTCTTTGCCTGCAGTCTGGAAATATCTGTAACCTACATAAATGCCTTCATTGTATTCTGTATAGTCAACATCTTTGACAGCCTTCTTAGGACCACCGAACAATGATTCAAAAGGATTGAATGACATGCCACCTTCGTAATTGTAAGGGAAGTTTGCAGAAGAAGGAATGTCAAGATAATTTACAGGGAAGGTCATAGGGAGCTTTCCTGAAGGGTTTGATTTGCCACAGAGGATGTCAGCAACTGAGTAACCGCCTTCCTGACCAGGAGTCCATGCAAGGAGGATAGCGTCAGGGATATGTTTCCATGAGGCTGTTTCAATGACACCGCCGATATTCAGGACAACGATGAATTTCTTGCCTGCTGCATGGTAAACATCTGCAAGATTCTGCATCATTTCACGTTCTTCTCCGGTAAGTGTCCAGTCACCGTCAACAGCTTTGCGGTCACCGCCTTCGCCTGCATTTCTTGAAAGCGTGAAGACAGCAATGTCAGTAGCTTTTTCCATTCTTTCAATGAATTTGCGGCCAATCTTCATCTCAGGGATGACAGGGTCACCTAAGAGAATACCCATTGAGTTGCTGCTCTGGTTCCTGAGGCTTATTTTGGTGTATTTGATATATTCCTGATACCATTCCTTGATGGCAGGATTTACTGTGAAGCCATTGATTTCAAGACCTTCGGCAACATTGCGGATATATGGTTTGTTCACGTTTCCTGAACCGGTGCCACCAGCTATGAAATCATAAGAACCGGTACCATAGAGAGCTACATTCTTCACACCAGCCATTGGGAGAGTGTTGTTCTCATTTTTCAAGAGAACCATACCTTCAGCTGCGGCCTTGCGTACGAGTTCGGCATGTTTTTCAAGAGCAGGCTTGTTAGAGAATTTATATCCCTGGAAACGTGGAGTTCTCACGATGTAAACGAGCATGTTGCGAACGTTCCTGTCAAGCTCAGCCTCAGAAATTTCGCCAGCCTTCACTCCATCAACAATTCTCTTGATTTCATTCTCCATTCCCGGCTCCATAAGGTCATTTCCGGCTTTTACAGCCTTCACTGTTCCTTCTTTATTGCCCCAGTCGGTCATTACGATGCCTTTGAAGCCCCACTCATCGCGCAGAACAGTAGTGAGCAGGTCATAACACTGCTGAGTGTATTCACCGTTGAGCTTGTTGTAAGACGACATTACAGTCCATGGATCTGATTCCTTGACAGCGATTTCGAATCCTTTGAGGTAGATTTCGCGCAGAGCCCTTGCACTTACCCTTGAATCATTCTCCATACGGTTGGTCTCCTGGTCATTGGCAGCGAAGTGCTTTACGCTCACTCCCACGCCATTGCTCTGGATACCGTTGATGTACGCAGCAGCAGTCTTACCGGTAAGGAACGGATCTTCTGAGAAATACTCAAAGTTACGTCCGCAAAGAGGGTTCCTGTGGATGTTCATCCCTGGCGCGAGAAGTACGTCAGCTCCATATTCGAGCACTTCTTCACCCATTGCAGTTGTAAGTTCCTGAACCAGGTCTGTATTCCACATGGAAGCCATGACGGTACCTACAGGGAAACCGGTACAATAGTAGGTGTTGGGATCACCCGTACGGGTAGGGTTGATACGAAGTCCTGCAGGGCCGTCAGCCAGAACTGTGGCAGGGATGCCAAGTCTTTCCACTGGTCTTGTAGTTCCTGCTGCACCTGATACGAGGACTGTGCTGGATGCAGTCATACTGCCTGCAGTCATGCTGCCCCAGCCAGCTCCGACCAGAAGTGTAGCTTTCTCTTCGAGTGTCATTGCACCCAGCACTTCGTCAATGTTGTCTTTTGACAATTTGGGCTGGGCAAAAGATGTTGCAGCCGTTGCCATCATGCACGCTGCAGCGAATAAAGTACGTTTCATAAATGGTTATTGTTTAAGTTTATCGCACTAATATACTAATTATTCATTACATAGTCCCAATCATTAAACACTTGAACAAAAATTTGAACAATATCAAAAAGAAATGGCCGGAGGTTTCACAACTCCCGGCCATTTCACGAATGATTATAGATATGGTATTATGGATTTCCAATATTAAAGGACAATCTTTTTATATTTAGGTACAAGTGCTTTCATGATAGTCCATGCAAGAACATAAGCAAGTCCGCAGCAGCAGAAAACGATGAAATAACCACCCTGCTTTCCTGAGAATCCGAGGAAACTGAATGCCTCGCCAAGAGAGTCAGTGTAGGTGAAAAGCATACCGGCACCTTTCTGGATGAGGAATGAACCTACACCACCGGCCATACCACCGATACCGGTGATGGTGGCGATTGCAGACTTAGGGAACATGTCTCCGATTGTAGAGAAAAGGTTGGCGCTCCATGCCTGATGTCCGGCACCGGCAAGACCGATGAGGATTGCAGACCACCATGCTGAGTGGATTCCGAGAGGCTGAGCCAGGAGGGCGAAGAGCGGGAAGAATGCAAAGATAAGCATCGAAAGCATACGTCCCTGATAAGGATTCATCTGTTTCTTGTCCACGAAAATCTTTGGAAGGTATCCGCCGAAAATCGAGAGTATGGTGACAATCGCATAGAGGGTGATGATCAGGGCCATACCCATTCCGGACGATGACTTATATCCGAACTGGTCTGAGAAATATGCAGGAGCCCAGAACAGGAAGAACCACCAAACACCGTCAGTGAAGAATTTGCCGACGATGAAAGACCAGGTCTGGCGATATTTGAAGCACTGCCACAGAGAAATCTGTTTTTCCTCTTCAGTCGCAACGCTTGCCGCAGCCTTGGCGTCTTCCTTGTCATCCTGGTGGATATACTCCAGTTCAGCTTCATTTACATGTTTGGACTTCTGAGGCTTATCATACATGAAAATCCAGAATCCCATCCAGATGAAACCGAGGGCACCGATAATCACGAATGCCATCTCCCAACCGCCACCGATTCCGATGTTCTTGAAATACTGTGCAAGGAGCGGAATGGTTGCAGGGGCTACGAGAGCACCTACAGATGCACCTGCATTGAAGATTGAAGTTGCGAATGCGCGGTCTTTCTTAGGGAAGTACTCAGCTGTAACTTTGATGGCTGCGGGGAAGTTTCCGGCCTCACCAAGGGCAAGGATACAACGTGCTGCGATGAAAAGCCATACACTTGTGGAAGCCACTGCCAGTGCTGCAGCAGATCCAGTCTCGACTGCTGTCATTGCTCCGACATTCTCAAATCCCTGGATATGCATAGTAGCCCAGCCGCAGAGTGCATGGAGGCAGGCTCCGGCTGACCATATTCCGATTGCCCAGAGATAGCCTTTCTTTGTTCCCATCCAGTCAACGAATTTGCCGGCGAAGAGCATGCAGATTGCGTAAACAATTGAGAATATGGCAGTTATTGTACCATAGTCATTGTCAGTCCAGTGGAATTCCGGTGCGATGAAGTCCTTCCATGTGAGGGAAAGCACCTGGCGGTCCATATAGTTGACGGTTGTAGCCACGAAAAGCAACACTACCATCCACCAGCGCCAGTTGGTCATCAGTTGTTTGTTGGTGTTATTACTCATAAAGTCAACGGTTTTTATCTTACTTCTTTAATAATGTCAAGTGCGCCTTTGCAGAGCTCAGTGATCTTGCTCCACTCCTTGGCTGCCATTACGTCCTTAGGGAAGAGGTTGCTGCCCATTCCCACGCAGGTAACTCCTGCCTTGAACCATCCTTCGAGGTTCTCACGGGTTGGTTTCACGCCGCCTGTCACCATAATCTGACTCCAAGGCATAGGAGCACGGAGTCCTTTTACAAATGCAGGGCCGAGTACATCTCCGGGGAATACCTTGCAGAGGTCGCAGCCGAGTTCCTGAGCCTTGCCGACTTCTGAGACGGTGCCGCATCCGGGGCAGTATGGAACGAGTCTGCGGTTGCACACAGGTGCAATCTCAGGGTTGAAGAGCGGACCAACCACGAAGTTTGCTCCGAGCTGCAGGTAAAGGGCCGCCGTGCCAGGGTCAACGACAGAACCGATTCCGACAATCATTCCCGGAAGTTCCTTATTGGCGTATTTTACGAGTTCACCGAATACTTCCTGTGCGAAGTCGCCTCTGTTTGTGAATTCGAAAGCGCGTACTCCGCCGTCGTAGCATGCTTTGAGAACTGCCTTTGCTGTTTCTACGTCAGCGTGGTAGAATACCGGTACCATGCCGGTCTCCTTCATTGCTGCTATTACTTGTTGTTTGTTGTATTTTGCCATTTTGTAAAAATATTATCGTGAAACGCGTCCTGAACCGTCACCCTTCATGAGGTTTTCAACCTCTGCTACGGTTACTTGATTGTAGTCACCGAAGATGGTGTGCTTGAGGCATGAAGCTGCAACGGCGAAGTTGAGTGCCTTCTGGTCGTCGCCTGTATAGGTGAGCAGACCGTAGATGAGACCACCCATGAATGAGTCGCCGCCACCAACGCGGTCAACAATGTGTGTGATATTGTAACGTGGTGATTGATAGAGGGTTTCTCCATTAAAGAGGACGCCTCCCCAGGTGTTGTGGTTGGCGTTGATCGATCCGCGCAGAGTGATGATTACCTTCTTTGCACGTGGGAATCTGGCCATGAGCTGACGGCAAACGCTTTCAAACTCAGCAGCATTGACCTCACCCTTTGTTGCTGTCACATCGAAGCCCTCTGGTTTGATGCCGAACACTTTCTCTGCATCTTCCTCGTTGCCAAGGATTACATCGCAGCCCTCAACGAGTGCAGGCATTACCTCAGAAGCGGTCTTGCCATATTTCCAGAGGTTCTTACGGTAGTTCAGGTCGCAGGAAACGGTTACTCCGAGCTTGTTTGCAGCCTTGATTGCCTCGAGACATACATCGGCAGCTCCCTGGCTGATTGCAGGAGTGATACCTGTCCAGTGGAACCAGTCAGCTCCTTCGAATACTTTCTCCCAATCAATCATTCCCTTCTCAATCTGTGCTATTGCAGAGTTCGCTCTGTCATATACGACCTTGCTCGGACGTGCAACTGCTCCTGTCTCAAGGAAATAGATGCCGAGACGGTCACCTCCCTCAACGCAGAATTTTGTGCCTACGCCATAACTATGGAGGTCTTTGATGCAGCTTGCTGCGATGTCGTTCTTAGGGAAACGTGTAACAAATTCAGTATCGATGCCATAGTTTGCGAGCGAAACTGCAACATTGGCTTCACCGCCACCGAATGTGGCTTCGAACTGTTTTGCCTGTGAAAATCTTAGATAACCTGGAGTAGAAAGCCTGAGCATGATCTCTCCGAATGTAATTACTTTTGGCATATCAATAAAATTTAAGTATTGTTCAAACAATTTCAGGGGTAGCTTTAGGTCTGAAAAATGCCACCTGTTTTTTTCGGGTGCAAAAGTAAAAATCATTTCTGATTTCCGTGCGCGGTAACGGAAAAATATTTTAAAAAAATGTGCAACTTTCTTGTTTCTTGGATATTTTTTCGGATATTTACAAAGTTTTGTTAAATCGGATAGAACCGTGATTATTTAAGAAAGATTATCATAACATAATGGAAGAGAGTAAGAATAGTGGAAAAATCACCATTAATGACGTAGCGAGGGCGGCAGGTGTCTCAAAAGGCACGGTTGACCGTGTATTGCACGCCCGCGGTGAGGTGTCAAAGAAAAGCAGGGAGAAGGTCCTTAAGGTGATTGAAGAGCTTGGTTTCAAGCCCAACATGTATGCCTCTTTGCTTGCAACAAGGAAGGAGTATGTCATTCAATGCCTTATTCCTGAATATTTTACAGGCGAATTTTGGTCCTTTACTGACAAGGGTATCCAGGATGCGGCTGAGCTCGTTGCCCGTTATGGTATCAAGGTGGAAAGTGTGAAATATGACCAATACAATCTGGAGTCGTTCCAGGGAGCCTGTGCTCGTATCCTGGCAAATCCGCCGTCAGGCTTGCTCGTTGCTCCGATGTTCCGTGCCCAGACTTTACAGTTTGTAAAGGAACTGTCTGAAAAGAGGGTACCTTATATGTTTATTGATTCCAAGATAGAAGATGAGAATTATCTGGCATATTTCGGCATGCCAATGTACCAGAGCGGCTATTTGTGCGCTGACATCCTTACAAACGAAAGGAAGGTGGACAAGGTATATATGGTTCGTATCGCCAGGGACAAGAGGGGACTGTCTGACCCGACGGTGACAAGAAGGACTGGTTTTCTGGACTATATGTCAGAGCATTATCCAAATACCCAACTTGAGAATGTATTCATAAATCCGATAAACCGTGATGAAATGGACAGGGTGCTTGACAATGTTATCGGATCGGATAATGATTTCAAATATATAGTAATGTTCAATTCCAGGGTGCACCTCGTTGCTGATTGGATCAGCCGAAGGGGCATTAGGGATTGCCGTGTTGTTGGCTATGATGTATTGGACAAGAATCTGGCAGCATTGCGTGCCGGCACGGTCAATCTGCTGATTGCCCAGCACACAGACAAAAGGACAGTAGAGGCTATAAGCGCAATGGCCGACTTTCTGATACTGAACAAACCAGTTCCACAGAAAGACAATTTCACCCAAATGGACATCCTCAACCGCTACAACTGCGACTACTATCTGTAGAAATTGTCCGGAAAAACGAGCTTTTTCCGGACAATTTGATCCTCGAAGACGATGCAAATTATGGTTACATCTTTTCAGAGAGTTCCAGCCAGCGGAGTTCCTTTTCGTCGGTTTCGGAAATTATGACACCGATTCGCTCGGATGCTTCCTGAAGCTTGTCGAAAGGTAAGGTGCCGCTGCCAAGGCTTTCTTCCAGAGCCGCCTTCTCGGATGCCAGGTCTTCAAGATCCTTTTCCAACTGCTCCATTTCGCGCTGCTCCTTCCATGTAAGTTTTACCTTTTTGGTCGGTGTTGAGGCCTGCTGCTTTGATGCATAAGCCTGTGCAGCCGCTTTTTTCTCCTTGTCTGCAAGTTCCTGGGCACGCTCCTTTGAGCGCTGCTGGGCCTCATAGTCCTTTATATATTCCCTGTACTCGCTATAGCTTCCGACGAAGTCCTTCACGACTCCGTCTCCGCAGAAAATCAGCAGGTGATCCACCAGTTTGTCCAGGAAATGCCTGTCGTGCGAGACAATCAGCAGTGAGCCGGAAAACTCTTTGAGATATTCTTCCAGAATGTTGAGCGTCACAATATCCAAGTCGTTGGTCGGCTCGTCCAGAACCAGGAAATTCGGCTCCTGCATCAGGACTGTCAGCAAGTATAGTCTGCGTCTTTCGCCTCCGCTGAGTGTCCCGATCTTGTTGTTGAGCATGTTGTGCGGGAAAAGGAAGCGATTGAGTAGCCGTGTGTCGTTCACGACATCCAGCACGGTGTCTTCAGGGTTGAAAGACATCCCGCTCTGACGGTAATATCCTATTTTGAGAGATTCGCCTCTTTCAATGGACCCGGTCAGAAGGCCGGGCATGGTGTCGGTATGCTGCGCCGGACTGCCTTCATTCATGGCGCCTGAGGTGATCTGCCTGTAAGCTTCCGGGTCGGTACAAACCATGTCGGCAGTGTAATTCCCGGTCATGAGGTTCAGAAAAGTTGACTTGCCGGCTCCGTTGCGCCCTACGATTCCGACTTTGTCGTATCTCTGGAAATTGTAGGTGAAGGAGTCAAGGTAGCACTTTTCTCCGTAGAAGAAGCTGACGCCCTTGCAATTGATGATTTTCGTGCCGAGCCTTGTCTGCCCCTTCATGTCAGACATGTCAATCTGTTTGGTGGTATAGACCTGCTCTGCTCTGTCCTTGAGTTCATAGAAGGCGTTGATTCTGTATCTGGCTTTACCTGTCCTTGCACAAGGGGTGCTGCGAATCCATTCGAGTTCACGGCGCAGGATGTTGCGGACCTTGTCGGTCTCGGCATTGTAATTCGCAATCCTTTCCTCTCGTTTTTCAAGGTAGTTCTGGTAGTTCCCTTTATATGTGTATATGGCTCCGTGGTCCATTTCCATGACCGTATTGCACACTCTGTCAAGGAAATAGCGGTCGTGTGTGACCATCAGCAGGGTGCAGCGCGAACGGCTCAGGTAGTTTTCCAAGTATTCGATTGCATCAATGTCCAGATGGTTGGTAGGCTCGTCCGTGATAAAGAAGTCCGCCTCGCTTGCAAGCATTTGCGTAAGGGCCACCCTCTTGACTTCGCCTCCGGAGAGTTCCTTCATCTTCTGAGTACTGTCCGGGAGATTAAAGTTGGTCAGGAACTTGACCACGCGTCTTTCATACTCCCACAGGTGCTCCTGGTCGAGGTGCATGACATAAGTTTGACTGGATGACATTATCTGGTCAAATATGCTTTTTTCGGGGTCGATTTCATAGTCCTGCTCAAGAAATGCTATCTTAATGTCTTTGAGGAACAGGATTTTTCCGCCGGAATCGGATTTGTCCTTGCCGGCCAATATCCTCATCAGAGATGTTTTTCCAGTTCCGTTCGGAGCAATCAATGCTATCTTGTCTCCTTCGTTTATGTTGAAGCCGATGTGTTCGAACAACACTTTCGGTCCGTATGATTTCGATATATTTTCTATTTGCAGGTAACTTGCCATTGTTCAATTTTGTCAGTACAATAATTTTATCTGAAGAATCTATCCACTTCCTTGATTGCTTCAGGCAGGGCGAAGACAGCCACTCGGTCGTAGGCCTGGATCTGGGTGTCACCGACTGCGATGAATGACTCGTTGCCACGGATGACTCCGCCTACGATGGCGTTTCGAGGGAAGTTTATGTCCTTGAGAGGGTATTTGGTGATTTTCGTGTCAGGCGCGACTATGAACTCCAGCACTTCCGCATTTGTGCCGCTCATATATTTGATGAATCGGACTTTGTTGCTTAGGGTGAACTTGAAAATCCTGCCGGCAGTAATCAGTTTCTTGTTTATGACAGCATCCACTCCCATTCCTTCTGCCAACCGGATGTATTCGAGGTTTTCCACCTCTGCAATGGTTCTGGAGACTCCAAGCCTTTTTGCTGCAACGCAGGCCAGGATGTTGGTTTCGGAATTGTTGGTGACAGCCACAAATGCATCATAATCCCGGATGGATTCTTCGAGCAGCATGTCCGAGTTGCGCCCGTCTCCATTTACAACTATCACATTGTCAGGCAGTTTTTCGGACAACTCAATGCATTTCTCCTTATTCATCTCGATTATCTTCACGGAGTCTACTTGTTTGCACAGCTGCCTTGCCACCATCTCGCCAATCGGACTTCCTCCCAGAATCATCAGTTTGTTCACCTCGATGTTCGTCTTGCCTATGTAGCTCATGAGCATTTCCATACCTTCGCGTTTCGAGATGATGAACACTAGGTCATGGTATTTGAATTTTGTGTCGAATTTTGGTATGATGGTTTCATCTCCGCGTGCGATGGCGACAACTCTGAAGTTATGTCCTTGTGTTGCAGCAACTTGGCTGAACTCTGCCATGTTCATTCCAATCAGTGGCGATTCGTCTTCGAGGCGGAAGACGGCCATGTTCAGCTTTCCGCGTGCAAAGTCCATTGAGTCTGTGGAGGCGGTTCTGCGCAGAAGGTCCACTATTTCTCCTGCTGCAATTTTCTCAGGATAGAAAAGCAGGTCGATGCCCATCTCGGTGAAGAGATATTTGTTCTCGTATGTGAGGTATTCTTCAGTGTTGATCCTGGCTGTGGCTTTCTTGCTGCCGAGTTTCTTGGCAAGCATTGCGCTGACGATGTTGACGTCTTGTGACTCGGAAGGATTCACGGCTATGAACAGGTCGGCACTGGATGCTCCGGCTTCATGGAGTACCTTAAGTGAAGACGGATTTCCTTCTACTGTTACTACGTCGGTGTTTGCTACGAGGGAGTCAAGTCTTTCACGTGATTTGTCTATTACGGTGATTTCATTGGCTTCTCCGCTGAGCATTTTGGCCAGGTGGGAGCCTACTTCGCCGGCTCCTGCTATTATGATTTTCATATTTTCGTCGTTTTCCTGCTGTCGTTATTTTTCCCTTGTCGCTCGTTTCACATCGCTTTTCGGTTGAGTGGACCAGGTGCGGATGGTGTGGGAGAGGGTGGTGGGGCGGAGGATCGCGCGGGGGATGACCCAATGTGGGTAGATGCCCCATAACTTTGCCTTTTTGCCGCCTTCAAGCAGGTATTCTGCCACCTGGGTGACATCGGCCTGCGAGTTCAGTCTCCTGAAATCATTGTGTGCCCGGATAACCGCCTTGAAATAGTCCCATTTGAAGGTCATAAGATAGACCATGGCAGACATTCCGTCAAGAACCATCCTCTGAAAAATAGTCCATCGTGCCTTTCGGACCGCCTTCCCGGCAATCTTTCTTGCCAAGGGCTCCTCAATGACACTCTTCCAGGCCATCTCTCCTCCCGAAACCATATTCGCAGCATAGGTCTTGGCTAGATTGTTGCTGAGCATCAGCAAGTTATTCCTGAAGTTAAGGAACAATTTCCCAGGAGAACTATTCGGAAGAGTTCCACCTCCCACATGCCAGACCACCGACTGCGGGACCACATTCACCGAATAACCCCCCAAGTGCATCCTCCAGCATAAGTCAATCTCCTCCATGTGAGCAAAAAACCTCGGATCCAGTCCGCCAAGTTCCCGATAAAGACGCGAACGTACCATCAGACAAGCTCCCGTTCCCCAGAAAACTTCGGCTGGAAGGTCATATTGCCCATTATCCCTCTCAAGTTTTTTCATCACGCGCCCCCTGCAGAAAGGATAGCCGAACCTGTCAATATATCCACCTGCCGCCCCTGCATATTCGAACATATCCCTTTGCTGCCAACTATGAAGCTTAGGGGCACAAGCCCCGCAACCCGGATGAGCGTCCATCCACTCCACAAGCGGTTTCAGCCATGTCTGTCCGACCTCGATATCCGAATTGATCAGAAGGAAATATTCCATCTCCGGATGACTTTGGCTCAATATCCTGAAAGCCTCGTTATATCCACCGGTAAAACCCAGATTCCTCTCAAACACAAGCATTTCCACATCCGGGAACAACTCCCGGACCATCCCCACCGAACCATCTGTCGAGGCGTTGTCAGCCACGACAACCCCGGCTCCCTCTACCCGACTCACAGAATCGATGAGCCCGGGAAGGAACTTTCGGAGGAAATCCTCGGTATTCCAGTTCAATATGACAACTGCGATGCGCATGATAATAACTCAAACCCTGCAATTTAGCAAACTATCAGCAAATATTCAATACCTTCATATCTATCTGCTTCCTAACCAGATGAACAACATGCCCAGAAGTACAAGGGCAAGGTCCAGAGCCTTAGCCTTGAGGTTACGTTCCCTGAAAATCAAAGCCCCGCAAGCAAACGAGATTATGACCGATCCACGGCGTACAAGCGATACGACTGAAATCATAGACTCTGGACTTCCCAAAGCATTGAAATATGCAAAATCAGCAGCTGCTATAAATATGGAAATCAATGGAATAGCCCATGACCAATGGAACGGGGTAGTCTGCTTTCGGCTTGGGTACCACAGAATCAGACAGATGATGCTCATGATGATAAGCTGGTAGAAATTGAACCAGCTTTGGACAAACATCGGACTCAGCTGCCTCATGATGAACTTGTCGTAAAGTCCGCTGAGAGCACCCATTATGGTAGCAAAGGCCACGCAAAAAATCCATTTGTTCTTGGTGAAATCTATCTGCTCCTTCTTGCTTGAAATGCTCATCAGGAAGATGGACAATGCAGCCAGGATGACTCCGGTCCATTGATAGAGGTTCAGACGTTCCCCGAAAAAGACCATGGCACCCACCAGCACAAGCACCGGTCTTGTGGCATTGATTGGCCCTACGATGGTAATGGGAAGATGCTTGAGACCGAAATATCCTGCTATCCAGGAACTTAGAACGATGAAGGCTTTGGCAATCACCATCAGGTGAGCTTTAAGTATAGTGCCCTCATGTCCCGGAGCATAGGTCGCAGCATCGAAAATGGAGCCGCTGAACCAACCTGCATTCAGGGCGTTGTCGATGATGAAAGGAGAAAAAATGACCGTTGAGAACAAAGTGTTCAGAAGCAGCACCGGAAGGACTGCATTTTCCTTAAGTGCTGCTTTTTTCGAAACGTCATAGAATCCCAGCAATACTGCTGATAGAAAGGCTAATGATAACCACATGTGATTGATAATTAATCACTTATATTATGGGTGGGCTTAATGGCAGCCGCATCCTCCTTCACCTTCGCCGCAGCCGCATCCGCCTTCGCTTTCGCCGCAGCTACATCCGCCGTCGCCGTCGCCACATCCGCCGTCGCCGCATCCGCCGCCGCATCCGCCGCAACCACCATGGTTACCGTGGCACCCGCCGCATCCGTTGGAATGTACAAATTCACCGTGCAGACCTTCCGCAAGCTCTTTTTCAGTCGCCTCGCGGACGCTGATTATCTCCCCGGTGAAATGTAAAGTTTTTCCA
>JALFNZ010000119.1 GCA_022774085.1 Bacteroidales bacterium | reverse complement strand
CTCAGCATTGAAAGACATGATCAATGGTCTTGTCACTGTGGTTCAAATCACTGAAAATCAGGATGGGAGTACAGTCGTAACGCTATCGGACGGGCAATCTTTCACCATAGCGAAGGATATTTCCGGCAAGACCTTGATAACCGTTATCGAGGAGGGAGGACAATATTATTGGGCCACTACCGTCAATGGAGGTGATGCCGTCCCTCTGATTGTGGACGGGAAGATGGTGCCTGTTTCCATGAATCTGACTCCGCAGCTGAAGATAGAGGAGGGGAAATGGTATATTTCACTTGACGGAGGAAAGACCTGGGTGTTCTCAGGGGTGGAAATCCGGGAGGATGAGCCTCAGAATCCGGGTGAAGAGAAAATAGATATCTTCATCGCCGCCTCACAGGATGATGATTATGTGTATCTCACCCTTGCTGACGGTACCGTGATTTCTGTAGCAAAGGAGAAGGAAGTCTGCTTCCAGGTGCTTGCGGGAAAACAATATTTCACTTATGGCCAGACAAAGTCCATGACAGTGGAAATGGCCGAAGTCCTGGATTATACCATCACTGAAGTACCCAAAGGATGGGAGGCGGAAATTATTGAAGGTGAATTGATTGTCACTGCTCCGGGTGAAGATGCCCAGAATGCAAGGACGGAAGGCGTTGTAAAGATGCTTGCCACTTTCAAGACATCCTCTCCAGTTATTGCCAAGGTGAGTGTGAGCTTGGGTAAGCCGGATGTTTCCATTGTTGTTTCAGGCGAAAGGCTGAGTTTCATTGTTGACGGGAATAATCTTGAATATGAGGGCTTTGTCTGCGGAGTGATGGCAAGAAAAGACTTTTCGCTTGCCGGTGTCTGTGATATTCTCAACTCCGAGCGTCCGCAGGCTCGTAAATCAACATTCAATTCAACGTTAGCAGAGCTTGCCGGTGCCGGATTTGATCCGTCAATTGAATATGTCGTATATGCGGCGGATTATGTTCCTGCGGATGAAACTTATTCGGGTGAAGAAATCCAGGTTTCCCTTTGTGATTCGTATGAGTTCAGTCTCGAGGTAAGCCCGTCTTATGACAATGCGAATGTAAAGCTCTCATTTTCAGGATGTGAAGGCTATTATGCGGGATGTGCCCTCAAATCGTGGTGGAGTCCTGAAGATGAACTTGCCTCCATCGGCACCCTGTGGGGACCGTCACTTCTCAGTTCTGATTATGACGGACCGGTGACTCTGTTTGGAAGCACCACCATGTCTAAGCTTGATCAGATGACATCGTACATTGTCTGGATTCTTCCCCATAACCCGGCCGGAGTTTATGATGTGGATTCGTTCATTACTTATGAGTTTACAACCCTTCCGTTGAAGATTGGAGGAAACTTTGATGCTCCGCAGATCAAACTGGCTTCTGAACCGACGAACAGTTCAATAGAAGCTGAAGTTTCCGTTGTCGCAGGAGCATATAAGACTTATGCAAGAATCTTCAAGGCAGATGAACTGCCTGCTGATGAAAGCCAGTTGGTTGACCAGATTGTGAGTGCCAACGACTTCGGTACCTCGCCGGATGCTTCCTTTGTTGTCGGTCGCTCAGGCCTGGAGAAGGAGACTGCTTTCGTGATTGCTGCCGTCGCCGTCGGAGAGGATGGTTATGCCGGAAAGGTCGGAAAACTGGATGCCGCGACTTTAGGTAAATCCTTCCTGGAATCGTTGGTCGTAAAGATTGAGGAGGTCAGTACTAGCATGTACGGAGCGACGGTCAAACTTGCCTTTGAAGGTGGAGTTACCCGTATCAGGTATGTCAATACAAATAATACTTTCGGGCTTGAAAATATGGAAGAACAGCTCGTTTCCGACACAAGGTGGGATGCTGAGAATATGGAAATCAGCACTACTGAGGTAACATTGACATTCTCTGCTCTCTCTCTGGGCCAGGCTTATTCATTCTTTGTGGTAGGCTTCGACAATGCCGGAAATGTGTCCCACATGGCACAGACCGGCTATACACCTGAAAGTACAATAAAATATATAAAAAGAAGCAAGGATAACTGGTCTTACGGCAAGCCGAGTCTAGGAAATGAAGTCTGGGAAGGCGGCTGGGCAAAAGGAGAGAAGGATAATCTGTGGCATAAGTCCTTTGCCAACATTACTCTGACCCTGACCATACCGGAAGAGTGCCGGAGTGTATATGTCTGGGCAACCGATCCGGAATACCTTGCCTCTGATACTGAGGTGACTATTTCTGACAAGACCGTCGTCAACGGAACTTTATTTGATAGTTCAGGGAACGTTCGTTTCGACAATATCACTTATGCTACGACCATATATATGGTGTGGATTGATATTGACGGAAATTACCATTCATATTATGATTATTTCCCTCAGTCATATCCTCCTATGCCGGCCGATTAATTTTGCAATTGTGCCGAAATTCTTATAAATTCGTGCCGTCTTGATTAAGAAACTTATAATCAGTACTTTATAATTGATAGCTAAAACAAAGAAATCCTAAATAATTGAATATTATGAGAATAATTTTGCGTATATCTGTTTCAATCTGCGCTCTTTTCCTTTCAATTTCCACTTTCGCACAAATGCCTTCCGTGAAGGTTGATAATGTCAAGGGAGAACAAATCAGCACGTCTTCGCTGCTTGATGACGGAAAACCTATGATTATTTCTTTCTGGTCATGCACATGCAAGCCTTGCATCCAGGAGCTTGACTCCATCAATGAGAACCTTCCTGACTGGCTTGACGAGGCTGATTTCAAGGTTGTTGCAGTATCTACGGATGATGCCCGTTTTACTTCTAAGGCAAGAGCTTTTGCCCAGGGCCGCGGATGGGGAGATTTCGTACAGATTTATGACAAGAATCAGGAACTCATGAGAGCAATGAATGTTACTACAACACCACAGGCCTTCGTTTTGGACGGCAAGGGAAAGATAGTATATTCACATACAGGCTATGTTCCCGGTTCAGAGGAAGAACTAATCAAAGCTATCCGCAAAATCAAATAATCCTGCCAGATGAACACCAATTCAATAAAAGCCATTGCAGCATCCCTGCTTATCCTTTGTGTATCAAGCCTTTGGGCCGATGCAAAAGTTAAATCCGAGGACTCTTCAGACCAGGAAGCTGCCGAGTCGAAATCCTCTGACAAAAAGGGATGGCTGACAGCCAGTTTTGAGACCAATACGATTCTTTATCATCAGGACAAGAAAACTTCTGCAACAGTTCCTGACAGCAAGTTCGGTTCAAATAACTATCTCAAGCTTGATTATTACAACAACCGCTTCTCTGCAGGTATCCAGCTAGAGGCCTATTCTCCAGTGCTTGTAGGCTATCCTTCGGAGCTGGAAAAGGCAGCCCTTACCAACTATTATGTTGCCTGGACAGATGATTCATTCTCTGTCACAGCGGGTACATTCTACGAGCAGTTCGGAAGCGGCCTGCTTTTCCGCAGTTGGGAAGACAGGGCACTCGGCCTCAACAATGCAGTGATGGGAGCACGTGTCACCTACAATTTCAAGGACATCATTGCCGTGAAGGCTCTTTGGGGCCTTCCTCGTTTCGGTATGAAATTCTCTGATACTCAGGTTCGTGGAGCCGATGCCAGTGTTTCGATTTCCAATGCAGCGGGATGGCAGAATGTATATTGGGACGTTCAGGGTTCTGTCATCAGCCGTTATGAGGCTCTGGATGCAGATTCGGAGATAGACGGTTGCAAGCCAAACACCACCGGATGGTCTGCGAGGATGAATCTGGAGACCAGCGGTTTTTATTTTAAAGGTGAGTATGTTGACGCCGGATTGAAATATTATTACAATTCAGCCTATGACGGTGAGGGCGACATGTACCATAAGAAAAGAGGCAATGCCCAGCTTGTCGAGACCGGCTACAACAACGGCGGACTCGGAGTGGGACTGACTCTGCGACGTATGGAATGGATGGATTCGAAGATTATCAATGGCAATTCTTCCACTTCAAACATGCTTAATTATGTGCCTGCACTCTGTACCCAGTACACCTACATGCTCACGACATTGCATCCTTATGCATCCCGCACAGGCGAGATAAGCGAGTCGTTCGTCAACAGCGGTGAGCTTGGAGGCCAGATAGATGTTTTCTATAATTTCCGTCGCGGCACAGTTCTCGGAGGCAAGAGGGGAATGAAGCTTCATGCTAATTTCTCCACTTATTATGCTATAGACAAACCGGGTACATTCAGGGCTGGCAATCTTCTCTTCCGTGATTTCAGTATTGACTGGGAAAAACAGTGGACAAAGAAATTCAAGTCCATCCTGCTTTATTCCCTTCAGGACTACAATCCTTCTTACGGAGCCAGGAATGAAACATGGACATCGCATATCGTGGTTGCAGACCTTCTCTATAAATACACCAGCAAATTCTCCACAAGGCTCGAACTCCAGTATCTGCACACCAAATCTGACAAGAAAGACTGGGTAGCTGCCTTGCTCGAAATCAATTTTGCACCGTCATGGAGTCTCTATGTAAGCGATATGTTCAACTATGGCTCCTCCATGGTCAATTATTATAACGGTGGAGTCGCATATACGAAGTCAAGGACAAGGGTGGGACTCAGCTACGGCCGGTATAAAGCCGGATATATCTGTTCCGGTGGCGTATGTCGTCAGATTCCAGCCTATACAGGTGTCAATCTCACAGTGACTACATCATTTTAATGCATCATAATCAAACCGTGAAAAATATCATATCGCCATTATTCATTTTTGCCCTTGTATGCTCCCTGAGTTCATGCGAGGGCACGGTTGCATCATCTGACCCCACTGCTCCATTCACTGTTTCAGTTGACAAGAGCACAATTGAAGCCGACGGAAAAGATGTGGCAACCCTGACAGTAACCGACGCCAACGGGCTGATCCTGACTGACGACCAGCATATCAAGGATGTGAGTTTCCACATCGTTGAGACAGATGCTTACCTGACAAGAAAGACCAATACATTCTCGGCCATTGATAACGGAACCTATACAATCGAAGGCATGTATAAGGGAAAACCTTGCGAAGCTCCGGTCAAAGTGACGGCATCCAACCGTTCCAAGTATGAGGTCTTCACCAAGAAAGTGGCGATTTACAGGCTCACTGCCACCTGGTGTCAGTATTGTCCTTCCATGACATCTGCCCTTGCAAGCATTGATGATTATTCAAAAGACCACTCGGTTGTCATGGCTTTCCATTCGGACAATTATTTCGGACTAAAGGAAAGCGGCAAATATTTGGCGGACCATATTCTGAGCCAATTTGGCGGCACTGGCTATCCTTATGCCGTTTATTCTCTTTCATCAGGATCAGGGGCCCATAAACGCAATGACTTGATTGGCTTCATAATGGATGAACTGTACAACCATCCTGCGAAAAGCGGCATCAAGGCAACGTCGATTGTAAGCGGCGACAAGGTGAGTGTTTCAGCCTCTGTGAAGGTATCTGCTGAAGGTAAATATGACCTTGGTTGTGCATTGATACAGAATGGGTTGAACGGAGGTTCCGATGCAATGGAATCTGTTTATGACAATGTTGTCAGGAACATCTCCGGCAATTACCGTTATATGTCAGACAAAGCTTTCACTCTCAAGGCATCAGAAGAGAAAAACGGTCTGTCCTTCGACAATATCCAGTTCGACTCTGCCAATCAGAAGGATTGCAGCATAGTTCTTTACACCCTTGTCAAGGATGCAGATGCAGTACGCATTGACAATGTGGTTTCATTCCCTGTTGGTGGCTCAGTTGACTATGTTTACAACAAATAGTATGAAGGCAATCTTTCGTTTGATTCTCGCAATGACCTTTGCTGCAGGGTTGTTATGTTCTTGCACAGTGGACAATCCGGAAGTAGTGCCGGAGGGAACCTTGAGGATTTTCGCAGATAAGACAGAAATTACTGCGGATGGAGTCGATCAGGTGACATTCAGGGTGATGTATGGATCTGAAGAAGTCACTGCCAAGAAGACCATGACCATCACAGTCAACGGTAAGGACAGCCAGTATGACCTTCCAGCCGGTGCAGGTTCCTTTTCTACTGCAGTTGCCGGAACATACACATTCACAGCTACTTATTACTATGGAGGGGACATCGTCACCGATAATTCCGTTACTGTGGAGGCTACAAAGGTACAGACAGGGAAATATTATCAGAAATTACTTGCAATGCAGTTTACATCCACTCTCTGTCCTTCCTGCCCGAGCCTTTCATCCACTCTGAAGTCCATAAGCAAAAACTATCCTGACAGGATGTCCGTGGTGGCTTTCCATGTGAGTGCGATGGGAACTGACCCGATGCATATTAAAATGTGCGATACGTTCTTCAAGAGTGTGTCTGATTCTGACGGACTCCCCGCCTTCGCATTCAATGTGAGGAAAAATACAGAGCACATCATTTCGGAATACAACAAGATTGAAAATGAGTTGAAACGTCAGCTCAGGGACTATCCTGCCACTTGTGGTGTTGCCCTGGAGTCCTCTGTCTCAGGCAGTAATGCTGACATTACTGTGAAGATTACTTCCGAGGTGGCCTCCAAGGTAAAATATCATATCTTCCTTGTAGAGGATGGACTGGATTATGACCAGCTTGGTTCCAATGGCGGATATGTCCATGACAATGTGCTGCGTGTTTGCAAAAGCGACAGCGTCTGGGGCACCAATCTGAATTCAGGCAAGGCTCTTGAACCGGGAATTGAATATACAGTCCAGGCTTCCATCTCTCTTGAGGCCGATTGGAAAGTTGCAAATATGAGGGTTGTCGCTCTTGCCATGACCAGCTCTGACGGAGGAATGACATACGGATGCAATAATCTGAACGACTGTTCATTAGGTGCTTCGGCGGATTATAAATTGAATTGATTGTTATGGGAAAATTGGTCAATATGACAAAGATAGTCGCTTTCGCGATGGCGTTGTTTTGCTTTTTTGCCTGTGGACAGGTCGGTCAGGAATCGACCCTTGAACTTTCTGCCCAGATGACTTCTGTGACTGTGGGCACCAAGGTTACTTTCAAGGTGATGAACGACGGTATACAGGATGTGTCTGGAATGGCACGTATCAAATCTGTCAAGACCGGGCGTTATCTTGAGAGCAACACATGGGTTGCCGAGGATGCCGGAACATGGTCATTTGTGGCTGAATTTGAGGGGGTCACTTCCAATTCCATTGACATCGTTGTAGTGGAGCCGATCGTTTCGAAATTCCGCAAGCATATTTGCCTGATGGAGTTTACAGGTCAGTGGTGCTCGATGTGTCCAGATGGAGCCACTACAATAAATTACTATGCAACAAAGGTTTATCCAGATATCATGCATGTGCTTGCCTTCCACAATGAGGATGATTTCACAATCCCTCAGGAGCAGGTGCTTTTCAAACAGTTCAATCCCGGAGCATATCCCGGCTACATTCTGGACATGAAATCAGCCGGAATAGTATCAAACAGCAAGTTCTCCCAGGATATGAAAGATGCTGATTCCCAGAAAGGCCTGCATTGCGGAGTCGCTGTTTCTTCTTCCATCTCTGCAGATAAGGCAAATGTGAAGGTGAGTGTGTTCTCAGAGATGGAGTCACAATATCGTATTGCCGCGTATGTCATTGAAGACAAGGTGGTTGCAAGGCAGAATGTCAATGGAAATTACCGTGAGGACTATGTTCACCGTCATGTGGTTCGAAAGATGATTTCTGCTTCAGTTGAAGGAGATGACCTTGGAGTCATTGCCGCAGACAAGGAAAAGACCAAGGAATATTCCGTTGAACTGGATCCGGCATGGAACAAGGCCAATCTGGAGGTTTGTGTTCTTGTCATTGGAAATGATCTCAGCGTGAATAATACTGCCGCATGTGCTCTTGATGGAGGAAAAGCGGATTATGACAGATTGTAAAGAATAAAAATAAGATACTATGAGAAATTTTATCAAATTCACTATTCTTGCGGCTGCCCTGGCAATGGCTGCATCTTGTGAAACCAGCAAAGTCCCGGGGGAAGAAAATGTCACCGGCAATGTCAAGTACGAAGGAACTGATCCTGACTGCTATGAATTTGCAATAAATGCGACAGAAGGAGATTTCAATGCCAGCGAAAACGGAGTTTCCATCAAGATTGCAAATGTTCAGTTGAACAATGTAGTATTTACGCTCATGCCGGGTGAGTCCATCAGGTCTTACCGTGTGGATATCTATCCGAAGGCAATCCTGTACAATGCTCTTCTTGAGGGAGGTCTCGTGGATGCGAGTGAAGATGAGGTTGAGGAATTCATAATCAGCCTTCTTGAATCGTCACAGGGTTCCGGAGGTTATATTTTTGATTATAAGAGTAATGCGGAAGACTTTGAGATGAAGGAGTTTGACTGGATGAACAGCAATTATGCTCAGTACAAGCTTGTTCCGGACTGTGATTATTTCCTCGCCGTTGTCGGTTGCTATGATGAAGAAGCACAGCAGGTGGCATCCTTGAGCCTCAGCCATTTCAAGACTTCCACCATGCCACTTACCGGCAATCCACAGATTTCAATGACACATCAGGAGAGCTACAAGGCATATTTGGTGACATACGTGCCGAATTCCGACTGTAAATATTTCTACAACTGGAGTTATCTTGCAGAGGAAATTGACGAGTTTATTGATACATTCGGCGAGACCATGATGAGGGATTTCATGCGTTGTGCCGTTTCCGCTGCCCTGGATGTAAAAATTGAGGAAAACCTTTCCACTTTGGTCAGTTTCAGTGAGGTGACTCCGGATGCAGTCTTTGCTACTGTTGCCATTGCATTGGATGCCAATCAGATACCTGCAGAGCATATTGCCCGTGTTGATTTGTCTCTGAAGGAGGTACCTGATGACGCCAAGAAGGCATCTGCCAAGGTTGAAATAAACAATGCAAGGGTTAGTGCCACTGCATGTTGGTTCGATGTTACTCTTGATGCCTATGCTACATCTATGTTCTATGATGTCATCTCTGCTTCGACGGCTGATGCATTGGCGCAGGCAGATGAAACTGCAAGGACGGCTTACGCACAGGAACTTGCCTATGGCGGATTCGGTGTGAAGAACGAGAATTTCCTCTTTGATTCAGAAAATGAAAAACCTGTAGGTTCAAGTTTTACGGCAAAGAACGAATTCATGTTCGACCTGGAACCGGAATCCACATATAAAGTGGTATTCTGTGCCAAGAACGCGTTTGGTGAACTTTCCGATCTTATGTTCTCCGATGTCATTACCACCAAGGCCCTTGTCAGAGACAATCCGGACAAATGCCTGTGCAACGATGATTTCGTCTTCGAACTTAAGGATGTGGCCCGTGACGGATGGAAATATTATGCTGAGTATGACTGGAATGACATGGCCATGATTCGTTTCCAGATTGTATATCCTGATGTAGTCGGCTCTCCATATCAGAGCCATGAAAATCCGGGAAGCCGTGAGGAACTTCTCTCCTATCTGTTCGGATCAAACGGTGAGTACAGTACTCCTAACGCCAATTCATGGTGGGCTCTCCCTTCAGGTGTGGATTATCTGGCATATTATGGATATCTTTCAGGTGTTGAATATGTTGTGGCATGTTGCGCTGAGGATATCAACGGAGTGCTCGGCCCTGTAACCCTCCACAAGGTGACCACCCGTGAGGTGAAACCTGGCCCGAACCCGTCAATGAACATTGATGCGAAGATCAGTGCCGACGGCAAGACCCTTACATGCAATATTACATCTAATGAAGACAGCAAGCAGATAAAGTATTTTGCTTCTTCAGAGGCTTCATACAATGAACTTGGCCTGCATAAACTCCTTCCGGAGAATGACCCAAGGGAAGAATATGAGTATTCGGACTATATGAAAATCTGGGAGAATTATGCCATAACTCTTGGTCTTCAGAGTGGAAACACTTCTGTAATAACAAGTTATGATGTGGATCCGACTTCCGATAATTTCCTCCTTGTTGGCGCTATTGCAATCGGAGAGAAAGACGGTGAGGACTGTTATAGCGACTTTGGCTATGTAATTTATTATAAGGGTGAACTCCACCAGCTGTCTGAATACAGAACTAAATAGTACTATCAATAAATAACAAATTATGAAGATGAAAACTATCCCCTCATTGTGCAGAATGATTGGCAAGGCAGTGATTGCGGCTGCTTTGGCTTGCCCAGTGATTTTCACATCATGTGCAAAATTTGTATATGATGACAGCGAACTTAAAGAGTCCATCAAGGACCTGAATGACAGGCTCACAGCACTTGAGCAGAAGATGAATGAGCAGATTGCCGCCCTTACATCTCTCATAAACAGCAAGACTACCGTTACAGAGGTTTCAACTGACCAGAA
>JALFNZ010000118.1 GCA_022774085.1 Bacteroidales bacterium | reverse complement strand
ATCACATCCAGGCATTGGGCCAGGGCTCTCTCCGTGACAGAGGCAATGGTACCGGCATTGTTGTATGTCGGTATTATCACGCAGATGCCACGTGAGCGGAGGCTCTGTTTCTGAATGTCAGTTTCGCTCATAATCAAGTATTTTGCAAGAAATCGACAACTTTGCACAAATTTCACCATCCGCACTCATGACGGCCTGGGCTTTCACATGTGAGTCCTCTCTGCTTACCTTTGACAGGGAACAATCAAGTGTCAAGATTTCTGAGGGCGATATGACTCTCAGGAACTTGATGTTCTTCACATAGTCCATTTCTAGCGACAATCCAGTTGACTTTTCAAGCAACTCCCTGGATATCTGCATGATGCAGACTCCCGGTGTAATTGGTTCGCCGGGGAAATGAGCCTTATATATGAAATGTTCCGGGTTCAGACGGATTGAATAATCATGTCCTGATTCGTAGGCAGAATCCGAAATGATGGAATAGAGACTGTCAATCAGTTTCATAGTCAATAGGTGTAAAATTGTATTTCATCCGATATTTCGGATTTTCATAAATATAAACAGTTTTGAATCCTACCTCTGAAAGGCAATAGTCCCGCATGATATTCCTCAAATCTTTTTTGAGAAGAAATTTCACACCGGGTCTTTTCATCGCAGCGGCAAGACTCAGGATTTTTACTTTATCCTTTGTTTTGTTGTATCGGAATGTCACTGCCGACACCCCGAATTCGTTTACAACGGCTCCGGTCAGCAGTCCTTCAACATCCCTTATAATGCAGACTCCGCTCAGATATGCTTCCTGGATGTCTATCTGCACTTTGTATCTGTCCATCCGACCATGTCCCTGCGCAAAAATGTTAAAAGAGGAGCAGAGGACGAACAACAAATTTATGAAAAACTTCCTTTTCATCAGTCAAGTTGAAATACAGAATCCTTGACATGATGATTCTGTCTTATGTTTTTCAATTCAATCTCAGTGCAGTCTCCTGAGGTTTCATACATCTTTACAGTGGTCACCGACTTGTTCTGCACATCGAAATGGATTACGAGTCTGGTCCACATCTGCTTGAGATCCCTTTTAAGCGGGATTAGTGTGGCAACCCATTCCTTACCTTCATCCTGGATTGTCGTCTTGAAATCTTTTTCGTCAGACAGGCATTTTCCAACTATGCAGCTGCTCATCAATCTGGTAATTTCCTTGAACATCTTGTTCTTGTCCACATCGATGACATCGGTCCTGTTGCTATTGTTGATCAGGACCTGATTGCCGCTGAGAATGAAAGTATATTCATATGGTCTGGTATATTCCCATCTGAGCTTGTCGGGCTGGGAGTAATACATCTTTCCATATGAGACCATATCTTCGCTGAGCATTGACAAATGCTTGACCTGGACAAAGTCACATTCAAGGGTCTGCATCTGGGCTCCGGCCTGGCTTATGGTCTGTATCATCTTTTCCGCAGGGGTCTGAGCAAAAGCTACCGTAGGGAGGAAAATAAATATTAACAGTAAATATCGTTTCATTATCTTGCAATCAAAAAACATCCGAACATAATCATTCCGACTCCTATCCATTTCACAAGATTGACATCCTCATGGAAGAAGACAATGGCTGCCACCATGCCAAGAACATAGCTCAGGGATACAAGCGGGTAGGCCATGCTGAAAGGATAGTTCTTGACAATATGAAACCACAGAAGGCTTCCTGCCCCATAGCACAGGCCGCAGGCAGCGAACTGCCAGTTGACAAACACCGATTTCCAGAAAGCAAGTGTCATGGAAAAGGGGAGCATCCTGGCAAGTGCAAATTTTAGCAGTACTTGCCCTCCTGCCAGAAGGGTGCTTTGTAAAAGAGCCAATAGAAAGAGTTTCATGACTTATTGTCTTATCAAAACCAGTGATTCAGCATGGAGCGGCTCTGATGGCTTGCGTCCTGCTCTTTCATCGAAACTGTCGAATAGCGGGGTGGATTCATCATAAAAGCCTACAAGGACAGATCTGGCTTTGCCGGTTCTTATGAGCCTTGAAGCATCATACATCGCCCATTTGAATGAATCATCTGAATGTGAATATGTTATATTATACCCATGACAGCCGGTCCGTATTGCTATGGCCGAGCTGATTGTATTGTGGGTGCTCTGCATGAAGAGAGTAGGTTTGAGCAGTTCTTCATCGTTAGCATGAATGTCTTCCAGGAATTGGATGCTTGTGCTGAACATTCCTTTTGCCGTTGCGGTAACGATGGCATCCGGACATTCAATGCCAGCTTCCTT
This sequence comes from Bacteroidales bacterium, assembly GCA_022774085.1. Taxonomy (GTDB): domain Bacteria; phylum Bacteroidota; class Bacteroidia; order Bacteroidales; family UBA932; genus Cryptobacteroides. The sequence goes on along the minus strand of JALFNZ010000118.1, from coordinate 2,468 downwards.
CAAGGCACGCAGTGCAGAAAGGTGTGCCGCCTTCATGAGAGTTCCCATTCTGCGTGACTCCATAGGGCTGATGAACTCTTTCAGAGACTTCAGGTCATCTTCAGCAGACAAGGTGATGTGTGAAGCAGTTACATATTCATAACATGGGCAATCATGGGAGGTTGCGGAATGTGCTTTCTTGCTGATTACAAGGCTGGAGTCATTGCCTCCGAAACCGAACGAGTTGCACAGGACATTGTCTAGCTGCACTCCGCTCAGTCCCAGGCAAGGTGTTATGCAACCTTCGGACTGCAGTGTCCATCCCAGATTTGCAGGTACAAAATCGTTCTGCATGGCAAGGATGCAAATTGCAGTCTCTATCGAACCTGATGCGGAAGTAGTGTGGCCTGTGAATGACTTCGTACTTGAAACATAGGGCATTTTCTCAGCAAATACTCGTTTGAGTGCCTGGCTTTCAGATACATCATTGTTTGGAGTTCCAGTTCCGTGGGCATTGACATACTGAATATCGGATGGCTTCAGACCAGCCATATTCAAAGCCTCTGTCATTGCAAGGTATGCGCCTTCTCCGTTTTCCGATGAAGCAGTCTGATGGAATGCATCACAGCGGTTTCCATAGCCTGAAACATAGGCAAGGCTTCTGACAGGGTTTTTCTCCAGAACGACAAATGCTGCTCCTTCGCCGAGATTCAGTCCCGCCCTTGTGGCATCGAATGGACGGCAAGGCTGCTTGTCGAGTATCATCAGGGTATTGAAGCCGTTCAGATGAAACTTGCTGAGCGCTTCAGATCCGCCTGCAATGACAATGTCCGCATCATCTGCCCTGAGCATTTCGCAACCAAGGATAATAGAATTGAGTGCAGAAGAGCAAGCCGTTGAAATGGTACAAGTGCGAGCCGTTCCGACTCCGGCAAGTTCTGCCATTTCAACCGTACTCTTGCCACATTCGTTTCCTTGAGGAAGGTCAAGCAGGGAGTCGTCGGTCTTCATCTGCTGGAAATACTTCTCAGTCAAATCCATACCTCCGACGGTGGTACCATTTATCAAGACCACTCGCTTTCCAGTAACGTCCTCTATTCCTGCATGCTGCAAAGCTTGTCTTATCGCTATTGCACCCATGAGGGTAGTCCTGCTCATCGGCTTCGGATTGTCAATACCAAGTATGGCTTTCATCTGGTCTTCTGAAAGCTGTACTTCGCCGACCGGAAGGTCGTCATGTTTTGAGCTAAGGTATCTCATACGGTGAATGCCCGATACTCCCTTACGGAGAGAATCGAGCACCGAATCCGCATCATTTCCTATCGCGCAAAGAATGCCGAGTCCTGTAATAGAAATGCTATCTTGAGTCATTTATTTCGTACGGTTCTTTGAAATGTAGTCCGCTATTGTGTTGATGTTCTTGAATATTTCCTTGCCTTCCGCAGGGTTGGCAAGTTTAATTCCATAGAAACGGTCAAGAATGACGATGAGCTCAAGCGCATCGATGGAATCAAGACCGAGTCCGTCACCGAAAAGCGGTGCTTCATTATCTATGTCCTCAGGAGTGATCTCCTCAAGGTTCAACGCATCAATAATCTGCTTTTTCAATGTTAGAATCAATTCTTCCATAACTATATCAATTTCTTAATAAACTCAATTCGGCCTCGAATGTATCCTCCGCGCTGCAGTCTGCCCAGCCAGTAATCATGAGAGGGGATTCAGACATTGCAAATGAAGACTTTACAATCGCCGCCATTGTTTCAATATTCTTATCTTCCAATATATAGAGCGACGTCTCGCCCGTATAGCCATGCCTGATGGCGATTTCTCCTGTCACAATGTTCGGCAGGGTATAGAGGAAGACCGACGGGCTCGGGAAAAATCCCTTAGTATCTTCAATGGTCGCAATATGTTTACGGTCACTTACTATGGATGAGGTACGGTTGAAGAGCACGACTGAATGCTCCATGGCGCCATCTGATGTATCCTCCCTCCGGATGAGTAGTTCAGATGCAAGGAAAACCAGGCGGCTGAACATGTCCATCTTGTAGAATTTCGGATAGTCTCCGATATATGTCTTGTATATTTCCGTAAGGAGTTCCTTTCCTTTTGCTACAACAGGAATAGTCTCTCCATCAATTGATAATGAATCCGATGCGAGAATTACCTTATGCAATACTTCAGGTTCGTTCAGTTGAATGCTTCTTTCCTCACAAGGTTCCCTGGTATATAGTACAGCCCCGTTGCATCCTCCGAAACCGGAGATAATCTTCAGGAAAGCATTCTTCTGAGTCTTGCGCAGGCTTGTCCCGATATTCACCTTTCCGCTCACTCCGATATTCGAAAAACCCCTCACCGGAAGTATGCATCCATCTTCCACGCTTGCCATGCTCAAAATAGTCTCAAGCACTCCGGAAGCACCCAGGGTATGTCCATACCATCCTTTCAAAGCGGTCAAAGGCACATCGGAAAGCCCGGCTGCCTGTATG
>JALFNZ010000191.1 GCA_022774085.1 Bacteroidales bacterium | reverse complement strand
CCAGGGCTACATCGTTTCCATCGTGGGCAAGCAGATTGAAGGCTACACCCCTGACGGTACCATATATGGTTCGGTTTCCGGATTCACCCAGAAGAACTGTCCGGGCTTTGTCAAGAAACTCTATGTCTCCCCATCAGAGGTATTCAACATCGAGGACTACACCGCAAGAAACTATGTGATAATGCGTATGGGAATCGAGAGGAACACCACTCTCTGCGTGACAGCCAATCCATCCACTATGGTCGAGATGCAGAAAAACGTGGATTACTGGTTTGATGAATATGTGAAGGATATCGAAAACGGAACGATTACCGACAAGGTCGATGTCCCTCAGGACATCAGGGAGGCCTGCGTGCCTTACCTCAAACCGAATCCGGAGCGTGCAGAGGAACTCCGTGAATTGAAAAGGCTCCACGGCCAGGTACTTCCGAAGCACTTCTGGCCGAATCTCCAGCTTCTCACCACCTGGAAATGCGGAAACACGAGAATCTATCTTGACAAGTTGGAGGGATGCTTCCCTGAAGGTATGCTGCATCAGGAGTTTGCCTACTTCTCATCAGAATGCCGTGCCGGACTTGTGCTGGACGACAGCATCGAGACAACTCTTTTCCCTCATTTCCACTACTATGAATTCAAGAAGGCCGACGAGTTCGAGGATCCTGACGCAAGGTTCTACCAACTTGACGAACTGGTTGAAGGCGAGCAGTACTGTCCGTTCGTGACAACATTCAGCGGACTTTACCGCTACAACATGAACGACATTGTCCAGGCGGCCTCTCCTTTCGGAAACACTCCGCGCATCCACATGGTCCAGAAAGTCAACGGCATCGTCACCATCACAGGAGAGAAACTCTATGAGGGACAGTTCATCAATGCTGTCAATGCCGCTTCAGAGACCACAGGTCTGAAACTCAATTATTTCACCGGCTACGCCAACCTTCCTGAAAGCCGTTACGATTTCTATTACGAATTCGAGGACGGCACCGTGGACCAGACCCAGGCAGAAGCTTTCACAGCCCTTGT